>JAHOYS010000391.1 GCA_019038815.1 Desulfobacterales bacterium
CATATCATCTTCTTTTTCTGATTTGATCTCATAAGGCAGCTTGTGAAACAGCTTGATCATACCCTTGTTTTCAGAAGAAGTATATGCCACAAGCCCCTTAATCCCATTGTCTATAGCGCCCCTTGCCAGCTTTCTTTGAAGAATTTGTGCGATTCCCATGCCCTGGTATTCATTGGATACTGAAAATGCAATTTCAGCCATATTAATGATGGAGTTTCGAAAATACTCGCCAACAGCAATGATTTTTTCAAACCCCAGTTCTCCTATGGTGGCAACAATGGTTAGATCGTTGATATAGTCAATTTCAAAAGTTGTATCGATCTGCTCATGGACAAAACTCTTTTTCTCATGGAAAAATCTTGAGACAATATCCCCCCGGTTCATGGTATAATAGTGTTCCTGGATGCTTCTTTCATCAACGGGTTTGGCAGGTCTGAACATGATGGTAAGACCATTGATAGAAACAGTTTCTTCGTGTTTTAAAGGATAAACTCCCTTAATGGCCTGTTTGAATTTTCTGTCTATATTAATTAAATTCAGTTCCTTGGCTTTTGAAAAGAGTTCATCTCTGAAATCCGGGTGGGCGATACTGATCAATGCCATGGCCCTTTCCTGAAGTGTTTTTCCAAAAAGATTAACCACACCGTATTCTGTTGCAACAAATTGAACATCCCCTCTCGGTACAACCACGGCAATACCTGATAAATTGGGAATGATTCGGCTTTTCGTGCCCTTATCGGATGTAGAGGTCATCATCAGAATGGATTTGCCGCCCTTTGACATGGCTGCACCCCTGGTAAAGTCCAGAAGTCCGTTGATGCCGGTATAATTACTATAGGGAAGGGCATCTGCTGCAACCTGTCCTGTCAAATCTATGGCACTGGCAGTGTTTAAAGAGACCATGGAATTATGTCTGGCAATAATGGACGGGTTATTGATATAATCTGAAGGATGAAATTCAATGGAAGGATTGTCGTCAATAAATTCATAAAGAAAATGTGATCCCACAGCACTTCCAGCCACAAGTTTTCCTTCATTAAATCCTTTTCTTTTATTGGTGATAACCCCCATGGAGAAAAGCCGCATCAACCCGTCTGATAAATATTGAGAATGGACACCCAGATCATTTTTTTCAGACAGGCAAAGCATTATGGCGTCATTTGTCAACCCCAGGGTTGCCTGTAGGGTAGACCCGTCATCAATCAGCCGTGATATATGCTTGGCAATCGTATTGGCAGTCTCAATTTCAGGAAGGGGTTGTATGGTTAGAAGGTCTTCCTCATGTTCAACAATATAATCCACATCATTGACATGGATAAAACTTCTGCCCAATACCCTTGGCATATTCGGGTTGACCTGGCAGATTACAATATCGGCAGATTCACAGGCAGCAAGTGTGATATCCACAGATACCCCCAAACTCATCCATCCGAAATCATCGGGCGGGGAAGCCTGAATTAAAGCGGCATTTAGGGGCATCATTCTTGATTTAAATAAATGGGGAATCTGGGAAAGATTAATGGGGGTAATAAATCTTTTATTTTTATGAATTTTTTTTGGGGTTGCAGACCCCAGATAAAAGGACCGGATATTAAACTGCTTGGAATGGGACCGGTTGGCAACCAGTGTCAAAGGGCCGCTTTCAATACACAATAATCTGACAATTTCAAGATCCGTAAACCTGACAGAAGCATTTGATAACTCTTTGACAAGATGCTGGGGCTCACCGCATGACGAGCCGATAAACACCCTTTGGCCGGGCAGTATATGTTGCAATGCATGTTTTGCACTGGTTAGTTTCTGGACATAATTGTCAGCCCAGTAAGTTGTTTTTGGCATTATAGGTATCTCCATTAATTATTAATCAATTTTCCGGTATATTAACATAAAAAGGCCTTATAAATCATTAAGAGTTTTTGATTTTATAAAAAAATGGATGATTATTGTCTATGCTCAAATGGAATATTAAGTCACAAAGAGCACCAGGAAAAAATCAAGTAGTTTTTTCGTTTTTTTTTGAGTGCATACTCC
>JAHOYS010000190.1 GCA_019038815.1 Desulfobacterales bacterium
CTGTTGCTTTTTCCGTGGGTCTTGCCATCCTTATCGGTGTCATGCGTATCATCCGAGGCTGGCCTATTCACTATCTGATCATCGGCGGCTATGTTATCGTGATGCTGATGACCATCATTGCCCCGAAAGAGATCATTGGTATAGCCTATGATGCCGGTGGAGTCACTACATCTACCATCACTGTACCTTTGGTTGCTGCTTTGGGAGTAGGGTTGGCCTCATCCATCAAAGGGCGAAGCCCTCTTGTAGATGGTTTTGGTCTTATTGCTTTTGCCTCTCTTCTCCCTATGATATTTGTCATGGGGTACGGCCTTATAATTTTTGGATAAAAAGGGATCTGTATTAGTGGAATTCATATATGATTTCAGCAAAATATTGCTTGCCACCGGAAGAGATGTGCTGCCGATTCTTATTCTTATTACTGTTTTTCAGCTCCTGGTCTTACGTCAGCCGATTCCCCATCTGCGTCGTGTCATTGTCGGTGGTGTCTACGTTGTCATTGGTCTTGCCCTGTTTCTGGCAGGGCTTGAAAAAGCACTTTTTCCCCTGGGAAAAATTATGGCAACCCAGCTTTCCGATCCCGTTTTTATTTATGGAACAGGGGACATTATTGCACAGGCAGACTGGAAAGCCTATGGCTGGGTGTATCTTTTTGCGGCCATGATCGGCTTTGCAACCACCATTGCCGAACCCTCTCTTATTGCAGTGGCATATAAAGCCAATGAGGTATCAGCCGGGACGATCAGTAAATGGGGTTTAAGAATCACCGTTGCCATTGGAGTCGCTTTTGGAATAAGCCTTGGAACATTTCGTATTATCACCGGCACCCCGCTTTATCTGTACATTCTTGCCGGTTATATGATTGTTATTATACAGACCATATCTGCCCCCAAAAGCATCATTGCCCTGGCCTATGATTCAGGCGGGGTCACAACTTCAACAGTCACAGTACCTCTGGTGGCAGCCCTTGGTATAGGACTTGCCTCAACAGTACCAGGACGAAATCCGGCTCTGGACGGTTTCGGCCTTATTGCCTTTGCCAGCCTTTTTCCAATTATAGCTGTTATGGGCTATGCACAGTTAATGCACTGGCGTACTATATACAAAACAAAATTCATGGAGAAAAAAAATGCGCTTTAAACTTATTTTAGCCTCGGTAAAGGCAGATATCACGGACGGCATTGTTGATGCAGCAAAAGCGGCAGGAGCTACAGGAGCAACAATCATACCGGCCAGGGGTACTGGCATTCATGAGGCCAAAACTTTTTTTGGTCTTTCTTTAGAGGCACAGACCGACATAGTTCTGTTCCTTGTTGAAGAGCATCTTATTGCCAAAATTTTGGATGCTGTAAAAAAAGCGGGAAAATTTCATAAACCGGGAACAGGCATTGCCTTTGTGCTTCCGGTTGAGCATGTTATCGGCCTGGAAAGTCAGATAGAAAAATTTAAAGAAGACGTTCGGAAAAGTTATTTTTAAACAATAATATTTATTCGCATAAAAGGAGAAAATTATGATACCTGACAATACCTCGATAGTTCGGGCAAGGGACGTGATGGATAAGCAGGTTTTGTCCATTGACGGCATGGCCACGGCCAGGGAGGCTGCCAATAAAATGCGGTCTGAAAAAGTGTATTCTCTTCTTGTCAAAAAAAGACATGCCGACGATGCATGGGGCATACTGGTCTATCAGGATTTTATTAAAGGGGTGACAATACCGGATCGTTCCCCAGATGATGTGCATGTCTATGAAATTATGACAAAGCCTACTATTACAGTGCCGGCTGACATGGACATACGCTATGTTGCCCGGCTGCTTTACCGGGCTGGTATACGAAGAGCTCCGGTTGAGGATAAAGGCGAAATTGTCGGTATGATTTCTCTTGCCTCATTGATTCTCGACAATCATCTTTTTTAGCTCTATGGTTAAAAATTCATTCAAGTAACTTTACCGGGCGGTGATTTATGAAAACAATTGGTCTTTTGGGTGGAATGAGCTGGGAAAGCACGGTTAATTACT
>JAHOYS010000318.1 GCA_019038815.1 Desulfobacterales bacterium
TAATTAGTTTTGCCTATTATTTTTCAAATTTGATTTTTAACCACTTTTATATTGTGTTTTTCATATATCTCCCGTGTGTGGTTCAGGAGATGCAGAGAGCTGTTGTTTACAGGCTTATTCCAGTATTTCTCGATGCGTTTGGCAATGCGTTCAATATTTTGGGTTGTCATTTTTTTTCGATAACATGGAATAAAAGGAATTTTCTTTTTAATTGATTGCCGAACAGCAGGATCATTAAAGATAAAACCGAAATAGTCAATTTCTATAGAAAGGATACTTTTCAGATTTTTGTTGATCTGTTCGGAAAGTTTAATTTCATCGGGATGTTCTCCCATGTTGAATACCAGACGGGGACGGTAATTGCGGCACAATTCCGTTACCGTTTTACCTGCCTCATGGTCAATGGCGGCAATTTTGGACTGTAGTGCTTCGATGTTTATCTGCTTATCAACTTTATATATGGAACGCAGCATTTCGCAAATACGGTGATTTTCGGTGAAGTTTCCTGCAATGATGCGTAACATAAGATGTTTCAAAAAGGTCATCATGTTAATGATGGCGGGATGCTCAGGTGTGGTGACGACAAAGCCGTGGCGGGACAATCTGAAGAAATCCAGCGTATTAAACGATGTGCCGGCTCCAAGATCCAGAAGGATATACTCGGCAGGCAATTTCACGATACGGGAGATCAGGCGGATTTTCTGGGCGTGGGGGATATTGGCCATAAATGGGCTCATGCCGTCGCCAGGCAGGAACTGCAAATTGGGAATTTCTGTGGGGATCAGCATTTCTTCAAGCTCTGCGCTGCGTTCTTTCAAAAAGCTTCCTATGCCCGGAAACCGGTTGGGCAACCCTAAAAAAAAGTGCAGGTTGGATCCTCCCAGATCCATGTCCACTGCTATGGTCGGATGTCCCATCTCCGCCAGGGCAATGGCAAGATTTGCAGCAAAAAATGTCTTGCCAACCCCGCCCTTCCCGCTGGCAATAGGTATGATGGTGGGTTTTGTCATTCGTATAAATTGTTAAATTTTCTGTCGATTTATAATGATGTTTTACAGGGTCGATGCCGAAGGAATTATTCCTGGTTTTTCCTTCCCTTCAGGAGCTGCACTGTTCTCTGTTACAGGATACTGAACAGGATAATCCGAATCGACAAGGATAATCTGTTTCGCCAGCATTTTTTTTGTATTGATCACAATAGGCGCCCTCAGGTTTGCTGTCACTTTTAACGGATCAGAGCGGATCGTCACAACAGACAGCAAAACCGTATCCTCAGGAGATTCAATTTTAAGTAAGTTTACTTCAGCGTCAGATATTACCGGCTCGTAATCCGGTTTTACGCCAAGAGAATTGATAACGACAAAAGCGACTGAACCATCCTCAACTGACTGAAGCCACCAAAAGGGAATTTTTTCATCCTGAATGAAAAGTTCATATCTTTTCAAGTGCTCAAAACCCAGCATCCCCTCCTTCATCCGGATAACCCTGGATTCATCAATATCAATATCTCCAAAACGGGTGGTAGAAATTTTCACTCAACATCCTCCTTCGGGTTTTTCAGTCTGTTCCATACATGGGACAGATTCTTGCCGATTGAATCATCATATCCTGCCGCCAGGATATTCTGCTGCTTAATCATTTGATAAACTTCCTCTCGGTGAACGGCTACGTCTGAGGGAGCATCTATTCCCACCCTTATCTGCTTTCCCTTTGCTTCCAGGATGGTAATCTTGATGTCATTTCCGATTCTTATTGTTTCGCCTGATTTTCTTGTCAGAATTAACATGTCATTTATCTAAGAAAATCGAGTATGGTTAAATTTCCTATCTTTGATGCCGTTGCATACGATGCCTTCAAAGCGATCTCCTTCATGGCAAATTTGGTGATGATTTCAGAGACATCTGCATCTTCTACGTTAGAAATCAGCCCGACTAAATCCATATCCATATCAGCCATGTTCTTTTTTGCTATTTCCAGTCTGTTC
>JAHOYS010000365.1 GCA_019038815.1 Desulfobacterales bacterium
GCATTATGGATTTGGTCCAGCATTTTATGATCAATATTATAAAGCACACGATTCATAATGTCTGAGTCTCCTTTTAGTTCTCCTTTTGGTGTTCACTAAACTGTTACAAACTGGTCAGGCAGCGACCAGCTTGCGGATCAGCTCAACTGCTCCGGGGGCATTATCACTGAACCCGTCGGCACCGATCTGCTGTGCATAGGCATCTGTGACCGGTGCACCGCCGATGATGGTTTTTGCTTTTAAACCCGCTTCTTTGAAAGCTTCGACAGTTTTGGCCATGACCGGCATAGTGGTAGTTAAAAGCGCAGATAGACAGACCACATCCGCATTATGGGCCTGGGCCTCGCTGACAAATTTATCCGTGTCCACATCAACCCCAAGGTCAACCACATTGAATCCGGCACCTTCCACCATCATGGTGACCAGATTTTTTCCAATATCATGCAGGTCACCTTTTACCGTACCAATGATAACCGTACCTTTTTCCATCATAGCATCGCCTGCCAGATGGGGTTTTAAAATTTCCAGCCCTGCCTGCATTGACTTAGCCGCCTGAAGCATTTCAGGGACAAACACTTCTCCGCTGGAAAATTTTTCACCTACCACATCCATGGCTTTAATAAGGCCTTTGTTTAAAATATCATCAATGGAAATTTCACTGTTGATGGCATTTTGTACATTCTCAACCACTGCTTTTTTATCAAATTCAACCACTGCATTTAAAATATCTGTTATTGCCATTTTTATTACTCCTTGATTTATCCTTATTTGGATTTCAAAATATAATTATTCATATGTTTACTTCCACTGGAAATTGCTGACTTCCCTGTCCATGGCAAGATAGTTTTCCTTGGGAGAGAAGGGAGATGATGTTCCTGCCGTTGAAAAAATATATCCATCCATCCCTTTTGCCCTGTTAAGATGGACCAGAGTTTCCTTTGCCACTTCTTCAGGTTTGCCGATTAACAAAGGCCCATTGGGATTGATATTATCAAAAATGCAGATACGATCCTTTACTTTTTCTTTTAATTCCCGGATATCCAGAACTTTTTCCTGGGTGAGATTGCCCGGCATGATACCGTGGATATCCATTTCCAGAAGCATATCTACGATACCGGTCTTTATGATATCTCCGCACATATGGGGAAGTACTTTTGCCCCAAGACGAGATAATTCATTACACACCTTTGTTGTAGGCTCATGGACAAATTCTTTATAGTGTTTTGGAGACAAAAGAATGGGACATTCCATGTCAGCTCCATAGAAAATATAATCCACTCCTGCATCAATCAAGGCTTTACCCATGGCAATATCCAAGGGAACAATGGCTTCCTGAAGGGCATGCACAAGCTCAGGGTTGTCATACATGTCCATCATAATTTCATTTGTCCCTCTTAATCGTGTGGCAATGGTAAACGGAGAGATGTATTCGCAGGCAATGGGCACTTCATCCTTTAGCTCTTTTTTAAGGAGCCTGACACCTTCCAGGAAACTTTCCATTCGTTTAGTAAACATATCTTTTTGGGCAATTTTTTCTACATCTGCCATGGAAAAAATACTTGTTTTTTCTATGATGGGAAAGACATCTTCCGGAAAACTCACCTGACAATCCAGGGCTTCAGGAATAATACCGCCGATATACCCCATCCCCAGCATCACCCAGTCAAATTTGAATTCTTCCAGGCTTTTCATATGGGCGGCAAGCATCTGTGGGCCTTCAAGAAGGGCGGCTTTAAAACTAGACCCAAAATACTGGCATACCGGTGCTTCAGTAAACGGCGCATTGGGGACCTTGTCCACAGGCTTTAAATTAATCGCGGCTTCCATTCTCTCTTTTGCATTCATTTATGATAATTCCTTAAATTTGATATTTTAATGTTAAATTATAGAAGATATCCCGTATAACAAATCTCTATCGGCCCTGTCATGACAGCGATATTCTCATTTTTAAGTTCAATCGTCACAGATCCTGCCGGCATGAT
>JAHOYS010000058.1 GCA_019038815.1 Desulfobacterales bacterium
AAATTCAATCAGATTCATCGCAAGCATGCCCCGGCCGGGTTAAAGCAAAATTATCATTTTAAAGTTTATTTACGGGCAATGGGAAGCGTGATGGTGAACTTTGTCCATTGTCCCTCTTCAGATTCAACTATAATGTCTCCACCATGGTCTTTGATAAAGCCATAACAGACAGACAGCCCCAGACCCACACCTTGAACACTCTCGTTTTTGGTGGTAAAAAAAGAATCAAAAATCTTTTTCATATGCTCGGGTTTTATACCCGTTCCCGTATCCTTGATAATGATAAAAAGCTTTTCGGCAACAACCTTGGTGGATATTTCAAGACTGCCGCCATCCGGCATTGCATACATGGCATTGGAAAACATATTGATAAACACCTGGCGTAATTGATCCCTGGATGCAAGGACAACACCCGGATTCTCAACAAGATCAAGCTCCATTTTTATACTATTTTCCCTGAGCCGTTTTTCATAAAGCAGTATCAGTTCATCAATGATAACATTAATATCTATTTCAAGGCGTTCGTCCTGGTCAGGCTTTGAAAAAGAGAGCATTTTCTTCAACATATCCGCCAGCCGTCCGATCTCGGACAAAGACATGTCCAAAAGCTTTCGCCTTTTGTTTTGAGGAGAAATTTCGGTTTTCATCAACTCCAATGTGTTCATTATCCCAAACAAGGGGTTGTTAAGTTCATGTGCAATCTGGGAAGTAAGCCTTCCCATGGCAGCAAGTTTTTCTGACTGAAGCAGATGCTGTCTGGCTTCGCTGAGCTCTCTTTCCGCCTGGTACTGCTCCTTTAAATCGGCAAATATCGCTACAGATGCCAGTTCATCCCCTTTTTCGTCATAAAGGATACTGGCAGAAAGATTGCCTTCGACCAGATCTCCATTTTCCTTTTTAAAGTTCAATAAATAGGAATTCAGCTTACCTTTACCCCCAAATTTTTCATCTCGTATCATTCCCATGACATTTTTAGCCACTTTACTGGAAAAAATCTGCTGTATACTCATTTTTTCAACCACTTCGTCGGCATCAAGCCCGAAGATATCTTCAGCCCCCTGATTCCACAGCTTGATAACACCTCTCATATCCATCGCCATAATAGCATTAGGGGAACATGAAATAATCTTATCCAAAAAATCATGGGCCTCTTTTATCTGGTTTTCACTTTCTTTTCTTCGTGTCTGGTCCACAACAATCCCTTCATAACCCAGAATCACCCCTTTGGGATCGTACCGGACATTACTGGTTAAAAGGATATGAAGAACATGCCCGTCCCGTCGCCTCCACTTTACTTCGTAATCAACGACCCGGCCTTTTTTTTCTATAATTTCTGTATATTTGCGCCTGTCCTCCGGTTTTAAATAAACATCTCTTGCAAGATCAAGTGAAAGGAATTCTTCCTTATCCTGATACCCAAGCATTTTCAGTAAAGCGGGATTGACATCAAGGAATCGCCCTTTTTTACTGCTTACAAACACACCACATCCGACATGTGTAAAAAGTCTCTGATAGCTTTCTTTGGACGATTTCAGGTTGGCTTCCCGCAGCACTCTGTCGGAGATATCACGATATATGGAAAGCTTGGATCTGGTTCCGTCCTGGTTAACCACCGGAAGCTCTGACAGGAGGAATGTTTTATCAATGGATTCAATATAGACCTCACTGTGATGCGTTTCATTCTTCTCAAAGATCTCTTCATATTTACACCAGTCGCAGGGTTTATCAGAGCCGATCAATACTTCATGACATTTTTCTCCGATCTTGTCTCCAAATAGAACCTTCATGAATTTATTCATGTACTCGACGGTATAATCATCATTGACAATATAAATACCATCTTCAAAAGCATCTAATGCATCCAAGAGTCTCGGGGTGTGCTCAGCCATGCCATATCTCCTTTAAAATAGATTATAATCAACTAAATACTTTCCGCTCTGTTTTTTGTCAAGGTCAGGCGTCTTGACTGAATATCAGGAAG
>JAHOYS010000341.1 GCA_019038815.1 Desulfobacterales bacterium
TTTATTTTCCCAGTGTTGCGACCATGACAGCTTTGATGGTATGCATTCTGTTTTCTGCCTCATCAAATGCAATGGATGCGCCGGATTCAAAAACTTCATCGGAAACTTCCAGTGCGTCCAAACCATATTTTTGAAAAATATCTTCGCCTATTGTTGTTTCCCTGTTATGAAAAGCCGGCAGGCAGTGCATAAATTTAACATTTTTGTTGCCGGTCATCTCCATGGCTTTTTGGTTCACCTGATACGGAGTGAGCAGTTTAATTCTCTCATCCCAGACTTCTTTTGCCTCTCCCATGGAAACCCAGACATCCGTATAAATGAAATCAACACCTTTGACAGCTTCTTCAACATTTTCTGTCAACATGATCTTTGCACCTGTTTCTTTTGCAATTTCACGACATTCCTGTACGAGGGTTTCTTCGGGAAAACATGGCTTTGGTGCTGCTGCTCTGAAATCCATGCCCATTTTAGCGGCTCCCACCATAAGAGAATTCCCCATATTATTTTTAGCATCTCCCATGTAACAAAAGGATATGTCACTAAGCGGTTTATCAGAATGTTCAATCATGGTTAAAAAGTCCGCTAAAATCTGTGTCGGGTGGTACTCATTTGTCAGGCCGTTCCACACAGGTACACCTGCATATTGTCCTAATTCTTCGACAGTTTTTTGAGCAAACCCGCGATATTGGATTCCATCATACATTCTGCCCAATACCCTGGCTGTATCTTTCATGGACTCTTTATGCCCGATTTGAGATCCGGACGGCCCAAGATAGGTAATATGTGCGCCCTGGTCAAACGCTGCGACTTCAAAAGCACACCTTGTACGCGTGGATGATTTTTCAAAAATCAAGGCAATATTTTTACCCGTCAGACAAGGCTCTTCTGTTCCGCAATATTTTGCTTTTTTCAAATCAATGGAAAGATCCAGTAAAAACTTGATTTCCTTTGGTGTGAAATCCAAAAGTTTTAAAAAATTTCTATTTGTTAAATTAAATGCCATAAGATCATCTCCTGTTCTAAGTTGTTATAGAATATTAATAATTTTTAATTTATTGACCTTATCACTTATTATCATATTTCATTGTAATTTTTGACCCATATTTTTTATCCACAAGTTTGGTTGCTTCCGTAATGATACTCTTATCTCCGCCTTGTTCAATAAAGCTTAATGCAGCTCTTATCTTGGGTGCCATGCTTCCTTCAGTAAAGACACCATTTTCAAGATGTTTTTCAGTATCCTTTTTGTCCAGAAACTCAAGGATTTCCTGGTCAGGCTGACCATAATTTAAATAAATATATGGAACATCCGTTAAAATATAAAATTCATCCGCACCAATTTTAGCAGCAAGTAATGAAGAAGCAAGATCTTTATCAATTACTGCTTCGGAAGGCCTGATATCTTTTTTTTCATCAATGTAGACAGGAACGCCGCCACCCCCCACAGCAATGACAATATTGCCTTGTTTTACCAGTTGCTCAATAACTTTCTCATTGATAATCTGTATCGGTTTCGGAGATGGAACAACCCTTCGCCATCCATCCTCCATTTTTACTTCTTCTTTAAATTCCCATTTTTTTTCTTTTGACAGCAAATCAGCTTGTTTTTTGTTATATATCTTACCCACTCTTTTCGTCGGATTTGAAAAGCCGGTATCATTCTTGTCAACAACAACCTGGGTGATGAGGCTGACCACTTCCCGTTTAACACCATGCTTTTTCATGACATTTCTCAGAATTCGTTCAATCATATATCCGATGCCGCCCTGGGAGTCGGCAACACAAACATCAAGCGGCATTTGAGGGATATTATAAGTTTGCTCTCCGGCATCATTTCTCATCAGGATATTGCCTACCTGGGGCCCGTTACCATGAGTTATAACAAGGTCGTAACCTTCTTTTATCAGATACACCAGGCTTTCAAGTGTTTCAAAGGTATTTTGCTCCTGTTCTTCTATGGTACCTGTTTGAGTACC
>JAHOYS010000112.1 GCA_019038815.1 Desulfobacterales bacterium
ATGATATTTTTATTTGGCTGCTGCATTATCTGCGCAGGCATTTCATTCAAGACGCTTTTGCAAAAAAGCATTGATAACAAATTTGCAGGAAGGGTCTTTGCTGTGGCAGGCTCAGTGGGAAATGCCGCCATACCGGGTGCCATGATCATTTATGGGGTTCTATTGGAAAAATATGAGTATCAGATGTTGCTAATGGTTTCAGGTCTGGTATTAATGGTGTTGAGTATTATTTCATCGATACTGTATAAGGAGAAAAAAGATGAATCCGTCACGTAAGGTTGAACGGGTACAGACAGGCGTCAGAATTGAAAAAAGGCTGCTAAAGGTATTAAAGGGACTTGCTGAATACCATGATATGTCCCTTGGCAACCTGATTGAAGGCATTGTGTTGCATGCCTTTGACGGCAAAGCGTCTTTCAGCGAAAAAAACCTGAAAAAAATTAAGAACTTAAAAAGTATATATGAGCTTGATCTGACCTGGCAGGACAGCCACAAACTGGTGGAGTCCTGACAGGTTATAATTTTCGCCTAACGCAATAATCGGGAAAATTTTCGGTTTTTGGCCGAGTACTATTTGGGTTTAATGGGAGTGCACATGCCCTGTCGGCTGCCTGAAATTTGACACCATATTAAAGGTGATGAGTCCGGTGAGTATAGCTGCTGCAATTAGCTGGATACTCTCGGGGAAAAGTTCAGAAGCCTGCCCAACAACCGCGCTTGCCTGCACACCTGATATATCATACACAAAATCAACAAAAAAGCCCATGGCAAGGGAACATAATGCAATCATGGACAGATATATGACAAGTGCCCGTGTGTTGAATATATTTTTTACAATGTTTATGGTTGCAGCATTGGTTGCAGGACCGGCCAGTAAAAATACCAGTGCCGCACCAGGATTCAGGCCCTTTAGTATCAAGGCGGCGGCAATGGGTGTGGAGGATGTGGCACAGACATACATGGGGATTCCGGCTGCCAGCATGACCAGCATGGATAAAAATCTGTGATCATTGGCCCAGAGAGTCAGGTCATCCGGGAAAAAGAAGGTGATGATACCGGCAATGAAGATTCCGATGAGGAAGGGCTTTGCAATATCGGTGAGCAATTCTCCATAGGCATATTTAAGGCCGCGCTTCAATTTTTCAGAAAGTGTTTCATTATCTTTTTGTGCAACTGCACAGCTGTTTTCTGAGCAGCCTCAGCCGCCTGTCTCTTTTTTTATGCGCGGTTTATCAGGCGTATAGTCGTTCCCTAAAAAGTTCTGGGCAATTCCTGTGGAAACCGCGGTAATAAATCCTGCAACAGGCCGGATCACAGTCATGATCGGGTCCAGCATGGCCCAGGAAATGGCAATGGAATCAACACCGGATTCGGGTGTGGCAATCATGAAGGATAAGGCAGCTCCGTTATTGGCCCCCTGTTTTTTCAGGCCTGTGGCGACCGGGACAACACCACAGGAGCATAAAGGGATCGGGATGCCGAAGAGAGCCGATAAAATGACCGGTTTTATTTTACCGGTTCCAAGGTATTGTTTTATTTTATCGGCTTTAAAAAACACATACAGGATGCCGGCAACAAAAAATCCAAACAGCATGTAGATCGAGACATCAAGATAAATGTGCCAGGATTCTTTTAAGATTTCATATATAACTGTCATGGTAGCTTTAACCTCAATTTCAATGTCTTACGTGATCAAGACTCATGTTAATCAGTGAGATGACATGGTCGTCATCAATAGAGTAGTAAATAATCTTACCTTCTCTGCGGTTTTTTAAAATTTTCATTGTCCTCAATATTCGAAGCTGGTGGGAGATGGCAGAATCGGTCTGGTTGCAGATAACGGCAATGTCACACACACAATGTTCCTGGTTCAAGAGGGCAAGAACTATTTTAAGCCGGCTGGGATCACCTAACGCCTTAAATATATCGACCATCTGCTCGATTGTTTCCTTTTGGGGAATGGTTTTTGCAGTCT
>JAHOYS010000293.1 GCA_019038815.1 Desulfobacterales bacterium
CCAATTTTTCTTTTCCATACATGAAATCTACTCTTCAAAATCCATCTTGGCAGGATTCATTTTCATGCCACTGCTCAACAGATTCTTCAAAGAAACTGCAAAATCATCATACCTCTCAGAACAACAATTGCCCCTAACCTCTTCAGCCAAAGCATTATACTGATCATCTCTCAAAATTCCTCTTCTTTTCTTCAACGTCTCAACTTCCTTGGGCAAGCCAATTTTACAATAAGTCTTCAAAACCGCATCCAGCTCAAAAGAATTCAAAACATTATCTTTCTTATTTAAAGTATTAAGCAATCTTCTTCCTTTTCCTTTCTGAGCAAATTCGATAACCTTTTCAAGCAAATCTGGATTCTCCATAAAAATACAATATAAAAATATTTTGTGAACTGCTACCTTGCCTTCATATCAGCTTTTGATCATAACAATTCAAAACAATCAAAGCGAGGTCTAAATGTCAAAGCAAAATGCTATAATGACTTGATCGGAACTGGAAAAATTTTGATGTTGACAAAGAAACCCGTGGCGTCGTATTTGTAAATGCGGGCTTGGGACAAACCCAAAAGCCGTGGCATCCAGATCACACAGGGGGATCATATATGAATGCTCGGATAAATTCATGGTGGTTGGTTTTAATTTTGCTTTTGTATTGTTTTGTTCCGTTCTCCGGGCAAGCCGAAGATGCTGAGAAAACAATTCAAACCATCACTGTTGTCTCAGATGATAATTATCCTCCTTATATTTTTCGAGATTTTGATGGAGATATTCAAGGCATTCTTGTTGATGAGTGGAAGTTATGGGAAAAAAAGACCGGCAAAAAGATAAACTTGATTGCAATGGACTGGAGCAAGGCACAGGAGTTCTTTCTTAATGGCAATGCCGATGTTATAGATACAATATTCTTTAATCAAGAGAGAGCCAGGCAGTATGATTTTACAAAACCTTATGCCACGATAAATGTACCTGTTTTTTTTCATAAAAACCTTGGCGGTATCGTTGACATTGAATCGCTGCAGGGATTTACGATCGGAGTAAAGGCAGGAGATGCCTGTATTGAAGTGTTAAAAGAAAATGGTATTACCAGCCTGCAGGAATTTAACAGTTATGAGGCGATCATTAAAGCTGCAAAAGATCGCCGGATAAAAGTTTTTTCCATCGACAAGCCGCCGGCCCTTTATTATCTATATAAAATGAATTTTGAAGATGAATTTCGCTATTCTCTTAACCTTTATACCGGGAAATTTCATCGAGCAGTTAAAAAAGGCCGGACAGATATATTGAAAACTGTGGAAGACGGATTTGCCTTAATTACAAAAAAAGAACACAATGCCATTGAAAAAAAATGGATGGGGGAGTCCTTTGCCCGGCCGGCGTATCTTCGTTATGTTTTGTTTTTTTTCCTGTTGGGCGGCTTGATCTTCTTAGTGCTTGTTTTTTTAAATATTACTTTGCAAAGAAAGGTCAGATCAAAAACCTCTGAATTACAGGATCTTATTAAGCAGCTGAGGTTGAGCGAAGAAAAATACCGACTTCTAATTGAAAACCAGAAAGACATGTTCGTAAAATTTGATCCAAAAGGCCGGCTTCAGTTTGTGAGCCCGTCCTATTGCAATACATTTGGGAAAACTCAAGAGGAATTGCTTGGTGAAAAATTTATGCCGCTTATTCATGAAGACGATCGTAAGGGTGTAGCAGATGCTGTTGCTAATGTTTTAAAACCTCCTTATTCCACACGGGTTGAAGAACGTGCAATGACAAAAGAAGGATGGCGCTGGCAGGAGTGGCATAATACTGCCATTCTGGATAAAAATAATGAGGTCGAGGCCATTGTAGCGGTTGGGAGGGATATTGATGAACGCAAGCAGGCTGAAACAGCATTAAAAAAATCAGAAAAACAATTCCAGGACCTTTTTAACTCAATTAATGATCTTATATACACACAGGA
>JAHOYS010000239.1 GCA_019038815.1 Desulfobacterales bacterium
TCCAGCTAAATGAAGAGCCCCAAATAAAACAAATTCAACTTCTTTTGTTTTTAACATTCTTTCAATTTGCGGTATCCAATTATTATTTCGTTCAACTAAAATTGAGTTATATAGCTTTGGGAAAAGGCCTCTCCAGGGATCCAAAGCAACTTTCTGTAATTGGGTATTATCCCCATTTACCCAGGCTTCCTTCATAGAACCAAATAATCTGGGCAAATCTTTCAGGTCTTTTAAAGTGTATTTTATGAGTTCATTTTCATTGCCTTCACCCATTTTTGAAAGAAATTCCAACTGGTCATAAACAGTTTCTAAATATTTAATTTCCCTTTTTTCATTTAACGCCCTTAAATTGAAAAATTCATCTACTCCCGTCCCCATCAAACCAAGTCTCTGTAATTCAACCATCGTAAGTGCAGCAGATAACATTCCCGGTTTAAATTTTAACATGGACTCTGTTGGAATTCCCCTGCTTGTCAGGTGCTTTTTAAGGGCCTGTATAGTATCAGGTTTTAAAAATTGTGTAATATTTTGTTCACCTGCGTACATAGTTTTTTGTAAAATTGTTTGTTGAAATTCAGGAGATCCAAATTTTTGTAAATCAGTTTCTAAAACCAGCAACATTGAATTATTGTATGCTGTTTCAAAAGCTCCAGGCAATGGATAGTCAGATTCAGTTAATAGATGTATTGTTCCCCCAAGAAAAAGGTGGTACCCATCTTTACTGATTTTCCAGACAGGCGATTTGGCATAGGCATGAGCATTAAAAATGATACAACAAAGAAACAGAACACAGAAAATTCTTTTAGTTTTCATTGAGAGCCTTCTTTTCTTGATAAGTTACTGCAAAAAATATCTCATAACCATATTTTTCCAATTGCTGCATTAGCCTTATGTAATTTATAAATCATCAGATCTTATAAAATCCACCAGCTCTAAGCACCGTGGTCTCTGACTTAAGATCGTTTTTAAATCGATTTATTGAGTAGTCACATGTATCATGTGCCGATAAAAAGACATGCTTGGGTTGTATAACATTAAGGAATTTGATCGTTCGTTCTAAATCTTTTTCTGTGATCTTCTTCCAGGGAGGTTTTCCAGTTCCCCATATCATTTGCACTTTAAGTCCTGGTTTTCGAAGAGGACTATCGGTCACAGGGAAGTGAAGGCCACCGCCAATGGCGTATATTGGTTCATCAGATAAACTTCTGACCATTTTTATGATAGTTTCAATGGTTGGATGTCCACATCCCGTGAATACAACCAAGCCCTTATCTTTGATACGGGCTACAATCGCCTGTTCTTCAGTCCATCCCATGAGAAACAGGCCTCTTGCTAATGGGCCTGTTGATGCTATCCCTGCGGATAGCATCCCAGGTGCCTTGACTAATTCAACTTTGAAACCATTTGCACTGGCTCTGGCGGGTAAAAAACAAGGTCGGTCGGAATGTCCTTCAAACTCCCATGGCAGAGTGACCTGATTTTTCCGGACTGCTTTGAAACCGCCCATGTGATCAGGATGAAGGTGAGATATCACTACAGCATCAACTTGATCCATCGAGAATCCAATTTTTTCTGCGTTAGAGGCTAAAACTGGAGTTTCAGGACCATAACCCAGATCGAAAAGCAAAGATCCCTGGTCTGTTTTGATGAGGTAAGATACGCCTGGTGAACTTAGAAACCCTTGTTCAGCTTTTTGTTCAACAAGAACACTCAGTTCAAATTGAGTGAGTTCAGGTAATTCTAACTTTCCAGCTTTCTTGATTCGTTCTTCATTCAGCGCCAGTGCTTTCTTAACGTTTCGATTAAAACGACGGTTTTTAATAAAAAGGCCTGGAAGAAGAACAGGTGAAGATAAAGCTAAAACTGGCCACCACAATGGTGAAACTCGAAAAGACATTTGAATTTTCCTCTTTACTGCTTTTTTTAGCAACCCTTTAATAAGGCA
>JAHOYS010000100.1 GCA_019038815.1 Desulfobacterales bacterium
CCCTGCAGCACAAATTTGAACCGGCACAAAAGCCTGCTGCAAAAGACCATCCAGCGAAAGACACTGACATTCAAGCAGTCAGGGAATCTGTGGTAACCCCCGGGTATGATGCAAATTTAAGCCCATCACCGGAACCCGATAAAAGCCCTGTAACAAGAACCTGGCAGGAATTTTTAAACAAAATAGAGCAGACACTCCCCTTTATGTTTGCCCTTCTTTCAAAAGGAAAGGTAATTCAAACCAACACCAGTGAAATTATCGTTGAATTAAAAAATGGTTCATCTTTTGATAAAACAAGACTTGAAAGAAAAAAGGATGAACTGCAAGACATGTGCAAAAAATTTCTTGGAAAATCCCTGATAATCAAAATACTTTCCGAAAACAATAATTTAACCCGAAACAATAAAAAAAAAAATGAAATGAAAGCCAAACAGGCAAGCTTTAATCACCCTCTGGTTGTTGAAGCCCAAAAAATATTTAACGGTGAAATAATTAATTAATATTAGGAGTAAAAGATCATGAAAAATATGAATTCAATGATGAAACAAGCCCAAAAGCTTCAAAAAAAAATGCTGCAGACTCAAGCTGAACTTGCCACAAAAACTATTGAAACGTCCAGTGGCGGCGGAATGGTAAAAGTGATTGCCAATGGCGCTCAAAAAATTGAATCCATTGTTCTTGAAAAAGAAGTGGTTGATCCCGAAGATGTTGAAATGCTTCAGGATCTTGTATTAGCAGCAGTTAATGATGCCTTGAACAAATCCCAGGAAATGGTCTCTTCTGAAATGGGAAAACTGACCGGCGGACTCAATATTCCCGGTCTTTAAAAAATATGAGGTATTATCCTGACCCAATTTTAAAACTGATCAACAGCCTGTCACGGCTTCCGGGTATTGGAAAAAAAACAGCGGAAAGACTTGCGCTCCACATTCTTCATGCTCCGAATCATGAAGCAGTGACTTTGGCTGGCGACATCATTGAACTGAAAAACAGCATCAGGCTGTGTACGGTCTGCTTTGCCTTAAGCGATAAAGACAAGTGCCGAATATGCTCTGATCCACTGAGGGATAAAAGCCTGATTTGTGTTGTGGAAAACCCGGCCGATATGGCTGCCATAGAAAAATCGAATGCCTTCTTTGGGACCTATCACATCCTTGGAGGGGTGCTTTCTCCCATTGACGGCATAGGTCCGGATGACATCAGGATAAAGGAGTTGTTTAAAAGGGCAAAGTCTGAAAAAATAAAAGAAATTATTCTTGCCACAAAAACCAATGTTGAAGGAGAAGCCACAGCTTCCTATATCCTTGAAAAACTAAAAAAAACAAAGATCAGGGTCACAAGAATTGCCTGCGGTATTCCCATGGGTGGTGATTTGCAATACATTGACCAGCTGACCATGCAAAAAGCAATGGAAAAACGATATGGATTCTGAATTTAAAACCTGCGATGATATTTTTGAATGCAGGCAATGTGGTGATTGCTGCAACGGGTTTGGCGGCACCTATATCACGAAACAGGATATCCTCAATATTTCCGCATATATTAATTTTAATCCTGAAAAATTTATTGACCGATATTGTGACAAGTCAGGGTCAAGATATGTTTTAACGCTTGGTAAAGACGGATACTGTATCTTCTTTGATACAATCAAACAATGCTCTATTCATCCGGTAAAGCCCTATATGTGCAGCGCATGGCCTTTTATTCAAACTATCATCAAACATCCTGAAAACTGGAATACCATGGCAAACTCCTGTCCGGGAATGAAAAAGGATGTCCCCTATCAGGATCTTCAAAAAATTGTTGCGGTGGAAAAAGAAAAACTGGACAAATCTTCACAGGATTTAGCACCCCAGATATAAAATAAAAAAGCCCTCTATTCATACCCGTTCCGGTCTGATCACCTTACGGTCATCTCCAGTGAAGGGCTATAAT
>JAHOYS010000211.1 GCA_019038815.1 Desulfobacterales bacterium
AAGCCTTGAGCATATTCTTTTGTCCCTTACCACAATGAAAGGAGAGGCCTTTAATATACTGAAGCAAAATGGTGTCACCCGGGAAGCAATTCTGACAGTGTTAAAGGATATCCGGGGAAGTCAGAGCGTAACAGATCAGAATCCCGAAGAAAAATACCAGGCTCTTGAAAAATTCGGACGTGATTTAACCATGCTTGCCCGGGAAGGCAAGCTTGACCCTGTTATCGGCAGGGATGAAGAAATCCGGCGGATTGTACAGGTATTGTCAAGAAGACGGAAAAATAATCCCGTACTCATAGGTGAACCAGGTGTCGGTAAAACTGCTATTGTAGAAGGTCTGGCCCAGAGAATTATTGAAGGAGACGTATCTGAAACTTTAAAAAACAGGCGTGTGATAGCCCTTGATATGGGGGCGCTGCTTGCCGGAGCCAAGTTCAGGGGTGAGTTTGAAGAAAGACTCAAGGCCGTATTAAAAGAGGTGGAAGCAGCCCAGGGTGAAGTGGTACTTTTTATTGATGAGCTTCATACCGTGGTCGGTGCAGGCGCTGCAGAAGGGTCTGTGGATGCCTCCAATATGTTAAAGCCTGCCTTAGCCCGTGGAACGTTGCGATGTGTCGGTGCTACCACGCTGAATGAATATCGAAAATATATTGAAAAAGATGCTGCTCTTGAAAGGCGTTTTCAGCAGGTTTTTGCAAAAGAGCCCACTGTAGAAGATACAATTTCCATATTAAGAGGATTGAAAGAAAAATATGCGGTTCACCATGGGATAAGGATAAAAGACTCTGCCCTTGTAGCGGCTGCCACTCTGTCAAACCGATATATTGCAGACCGATTTCTCCCGGATAAAGCGGTGGATTTAATTGACGAATGTGCCTCCCGGCTGAGGATAGAGATTGATTCCATGCCAAGGGCGATCGATGAAATTTTAAGAAAAATCACCCAGGCCCAGATCGAACAGCAGGCTCTGATTAAGGAAAAAGATAAGGCCTCCAAAGAGCGGCTTAAAAAACTTGAAATGGATATTGCAGCCATGAAAGAGGAAGTCGGGCCGTTAAAACTTCATTGGGACAGTGAAAAACAGCTTATCCAGGCGATCAGTGGTATCAGGGAAGATATTGACAGGTTTCAGACCCAGGCTCATGTGGCAGAGCGCAATGGAGATCTTGAAACAGTGGCCCAGATTAGATACGGAACAATCGAACAATTGCAAAAAGACCTTGAAGTCAAAAAACAGACTTTAAATGATCTTCAGCAGGATAAAAGAATGCTTAAAGAAGATGTGGAAGCATCTGATGTGGCAGAGGTTGTTTCAGCCTGGACAGGGATCCCGGTGTCTAAAATGCTCAAGGGTGAGCAGGAAAAACTGGTCCGGATGGAAGATCATCTTAAAAAAAGGGTTATAGGCCAGCAAAAGGCAATTGATGCTGTATCCAATGCAGTAAGACGTGCCAGATCAGGACTTGCGCCGGAAGACCGTCCCATCGGCACTTTTATTTTCATGGGGCCCACAGGGGTTGGAAAGACTGAACTTGCTAAATCTCTTGCCCAGTTTATTTTTGACAGTGATGAGAATATGGTCCGGGTGGATATGTCGGAATATATGGAAAAACATTCTGTGGCCCGACTCATTGGTGCACCTCCGGGATATGTGGGGTATGATGAGGGAGGTTTTTTAACAGAAGCCGTGAGAAGACGTCCTTACTCGGTAATTCTGTTTGATGAGATTGAGAAAGCTCATCAGGATGTATTCAATGTTCTTCTGCAGGTCTTAGATGACGGAAGGATGACGGACGGGCACGGCAGGACTGTGGATTTTCGAAACACCATTATCATCATGACCTCCAATGTGGGTTCCCGGTTTCTGCAGGAGGCCGGGATAAGCAACAGGCTTGAGGATACCGATATTCAGCAGGGCATTGCCCATGCATTAA
>JAHOYS010000025.1 GCA_019038815.1 Desulfobacterales bacterium
TAAAAATAATTTCTTGAAATGATTGAACATTTTTTTCAATTCATGTAATGAATAGGCATCGTCAACCCAAGCGAGGTGGCACATGAGTTTTAAATCCGACAAACAGGCTCTTTCATTTTCAGATCTGGAACTGTCCCAGAAAAAAGCAAGAAACAACACGCTTGAACATTTAAAAAATCTTGATCAAAGCATAGAATGGGCCCATATTGAATCCACCCTGCTGGAAAACTATCCCACTGGGAAAAACAAAAAAGGACCACAAGCCTATTCTCCTTTAATGCTGTTCAAATGCATGCTGCTCAGAAACTGGTTTCAAATCAGATCTGACATTGAACTGGAAAGCCTGGTTAATGACAGGTTTTCATTTAAAAAATTTATCGGCCTGCCTATGGGAGAGCCTGCACCGGACAGTTCGACATTTTCACGATTCAGGAAAAGGCTTACCCTGAAAAAATATGACATGGTTCTGTCAGATATTTCAGATCAGTTGTCTCATAAAAACATTATTATTAACATGGGCAGTACTACGGACATTCGGATCATCAAACCTACCTGATATCGGCATTATACAGACGCAGGCTGTTGGTCACCACTGATATACTGCTGACGGCCATGGCAAGGGCTGCCAGGATAGGATGAAGCTGCCTTAAAAATTCCGGAAATATATCAAACGGCGCCAGAATTCCGGCTGCAACAGGAATCAAAATAATATTATAAACAAAGGCCAGAAACAAATTCTGTTTTATGGTGGCAATGGTTTTCCGGCTGATCTTGATGGCCTTTGGAATACCGGTTAACTTCCCGCTCGAGAGGATCACGTCTCCTGTTTCAATGGCCACATCGGTTCCAGTGCCGATGGCAAAACCAATATCTGCCTGTGCAAGTGCCGGGGCATCATTGATTCCATCTCCCACCATCCCGACCAGAACATTATTTTGCTGAAACTCTTTCACCTTTCCGGATTTTTCTTCAGGCCTCACCTCTGCATGCACATCATCTGCATCGACTTCTCCGGCAATGGCTCTGGCTGTCTGCAAATTATCTCCGGTAAGCATGACCACTTTGAGGCCTTCAATGTGAAGCTCTTTGACAGCCTGCTTTGACTCGGGTTTCAATACATCAGAGACAGAAATAATCCCCAGCACATCCTTGTCTTTTGCCAGCACCATGACGGTTCTGCCCTTATTCTGCAATTTACGGATCAACTCCAGGGTGTCATCCGGTATGCCTGATTCCTGTTCAAACCATCCCGGCTTTCCAAACCTGAAAACCTGAGTCCCAAGCTGCGCTTCTACCCCGAAACCGCTATAGGCTTTGAAATTTATCGGATCATTTAATACCAGGCCTTTTTCCTGTGCAAAGGTGACAATGGCTTTTCCAATGGGATGCTCAGATCCTTTTTCAATGGATGCGGCAAGGTTCAAAAGTTCATCGGAAGATAATGGAGACGTCCCGGCCGGAATCTGGTCGACCACTGTGGGTTTGCCCATGGTTATTGTACCGGTCTTATCCAGCACAATAATTTCAAGTTTGGCTGCATTTTCAAGGGCTTCACTTCTTTTGAATAAAATCCCGTTTTCAGCACCTTTTCCCGTACCCGCCATAATAGCTGTCGGAGTTGCAAGTCCCAAGGCACAGGGACATGCGATGACAAGAACGGCTACCATCCTGATCATGGATGGAACGAACTCCCCGGTTATTCCCCACCAGATACCAAAAGTTATCAAAGCAATACTTATAACAGCAGGAACAAACACTGCTGCCACTTTATCTGCAAGTGCCTGAATCGGAGCTTTGCTGCCCTGGGCTTCCTGAACAAGCCTTATAATCTGGGACAGGGCTGTATCTTTGCCCACACGGGTGGCTTTAAATTTTAAAAGACCCTCTCCATTAACAGTGCC
>JAHOYS010000371.1 GCA_019038815.1 Desulfobacterales bacterium
ACATATTGGGCACATTTGAATTGTGATAGAATGCTTTCCTCAATGTGTAGGTTTTCAGTGCTCCCTGTAAGGTGTTGTAAATAACCTGTCAGCTATAGCATCAATTTTTTTTACCAATATTATATCTGGATCATTAGATATCCATGGCACCAGGGTTCTTGCACTTTTCTCAATTGTGGCTTGATAAGGCATTGCACATAGGTATCCAATTTGAACAGACAGTTTTTTTCTTGATACTTCTTGTATTCTACTAACCGGTGCGATAGCTTCGGCCTCATCAGTGACTTTGTTGACAATCAATTGGGGATTAAAATCTAACAAAGTTTTATTAATTAGAGATAGTGCTTTAGGATGTTCTCTTCTCAAACGGGATATTAACTCTTCTATATCTCCTACCAATGGATTGGTTTTCGACATAGTTGTTTCTTGGATAAGCCTTTTTAATATTGGGTCAATTTGTCTTTTTCCTAATCCTATCGATTCAGGCCCGTGAAGTCGATTCAATTTTCTGTATAAAGCCACCTTGATGAACGAATAAGCATCTAAGTATGATGCCGGATCGCAAGTCGTCATTACAAGTCCCAAGTCAGCGGCCAGAAAAAAATCAATCACATTGTAAGAAGTATCACCTCCAAGATCAAGAATCACATAATCTGCCCTGATATTCCGTATAGCTCTGAGAAGTTTCAATTTTTGAGTGAAACTGATATTGGCTGCTCCTAATTTGGAGCTGTTCCCACCAATAAAAAAGGGTCCGTATTTTGATTTTTCCATAATAGTTTCGATGTCTTTGACCTTATTTGCCAAAAATTTATTGATGCTATGTTTAATAACCGGCTTGCCTAAAAAAAGATGTATGTTTGCACCGCCTAAATCCAGATCGACGGCAACTGTATGAAATCCTTTTTGCGAGAGATAAACGCTTAGATTTGAGGCAAAAATACTCTTACCGATTCCGCCTTTTGCTCCGCCTACAGCAATGATCTTAGGCTTTCCAGGTTTGCTATCACCAGATGAGACTTTCAAATGGAGATTTTTTTGCTGTAGCTTTTGGAATAAATGTTCATAGGCATTTTTAATTTTAACGAACCGTTCCTGCCTTTTACGAATTATGTCTTGAGAGTCTGTCTGATTAAGATCAGGATGATATTGTTTTGCCCTTTTTCTGAATGCCTTTTTAAGAGTATTGATTTCTATGTTTTCAACAAAACCTTTGACTTTGGCATGCTTTGGCGAAAATAGGTACGCACAGGCAATATAATCCTTTTGCATATTTTCCAAATTTGATTCTGCCCTCATGTTTTTAATATCCTAAATGGAATTTGTATATAGTTCAAATATTATCATGGTATTTAATCGACTGTCAAATTCAATCCTGAAATCCCAGTATTTTTAGGTTAATGAAATAAGAGCGAATGCCCTGTTGATATCATTGTCCTGTATGCTTAACAAAGGATAAAAAGCCCCTCTAACCATTTACTTCCAGAACACCATCCAATCCTACCATCTTTTTGAACTTGCCCAAGCAGAATTAAAATAAGCGAACATGTTATCAGTAATTCATTTCACATCACCAATTTCAAATCATGTCACATGAACATAATTCATCGTTGGTTTAATTTTTGGTTCTGTCATTATTTTATTTCCTTTTTATTATAGTAATTTTGTGAACATCGGATCGTTAATTATTATCGACAGATCCACCTGTTTTCTGAAGTTTAAATGAAGACTCTGCATTTAAGATTAAGATTATTATGCTGGGCCCCATATACCATGAGACTATGGAACAACGGGTATCCCTCCCAGGTTGGAATATGGTATTATTTTTTGCCATAAAAAATAATACCAACCCAGAAAGGAGATACCAAGATGAATTATATAGGAGTGGACTGCCACATTT
>JAHOYS010000056.1 GCA_019038815.1 Desulfobacterales bacterium
CAATGCTTGATAAATTTAAGACTATTTTCGAAGAGAGACTGTGAACCTTTGTGGATGATAAATTAAAAAATAAGATTGTACCCCAGGATTCTTCTGGAAAAAACCGACGATGGATGAAAATTATTCATAGCGCTTTATTTGTCTTTCTTATTCTTTTTATTTCATCAACGGCTTCCGGGCTCTCTAATCAGCCTGAAAAAAGATCCCTTTATTATTTTGGTATTCCGCCCCATCAAAAAGGGCAATCAATTGATGAAATACGAGATCTGTATAAACCCATGCTTAAATGGCTGGGGGATCAGGTTGGTTGTCGATTCCACTTTATAGGGGCCGACACCTACGAGGAAATGATTAAAATGATTACAGAAGGCAAAGTCCATCTTGCCGGGCTTGGCCCTGTTCCCTATGTGGTGGCCAAACAGCAAAATCCGAACATCAAATTATTACTCACGGAATTGAGATGGGATAAAGAAAAAAAGAATTCAATTGACTCCTATCGTGGAGATATCCTTGCTCTCAAAAACCGAGCAGATTTGAAATCACTGTGGGATTTGAAAGGCAAAAAGTTCGCCTTTGTCAATCATCACTCGACTTGCGGGTATAGGTACCCTAATGTCTTGATGCGTGAAAAAGGTATTAATCCCGATAATTTTTTCAACAAATTTTATTTTCTTGGAAGCCATCCGCGGGTTACGGATGCAATAGCTGCAGGCAGTGTTGACGCAGGGGCAACATGGGACTTCAATTGGGATCAGGCCGTAAAAAAGCATGGGGATGTTTTTAAATCAATTTTAAAGACACCGCCAATCCCAAATCTAACCATTGTAGCGCACCCATCCCTGCCTGATTATATATGCTTTAAAATACAAAAAATATTACCCACCATTGATCCCTCATTATTAAAAGGTCTACCCACGACAGGGTTTGTCCTCAGGCCGGATAGCTTTTATGACGGAATACGATCTTTGGTTGAATAGAACAAAAATAATAAAAACAACCTGATTAGATTTATGAGATCCTTGAATACCAAAATCATAAGTGGTACCATGGTTAGCCTTCGAACCAAATTGCTGATTCCAACCTTGTTGACGGCTCTGCTTGCAGTAGCAGCTGTTATTTGTATTTCGATACTCCAGTATAAGTCTTTCCAATACCAGACAGACAAGGAAACAATTCACCTTAAACAAGATTTGCACCATTTAATTGAAGATATGCAGAACGAATCACGCAACCTTGTTAAATTGTTGAGTAATAAATGGGTTTTTCTGGACAATGTGATCTCTAATAATATAGACGGGTTATTGGACGAATTAACTTCATTTCATAAGTCTTCATTGCATGATTTTATTGCTGTGTATGACATGGAAGGTATAATTATTGCCCGGGGTGATTCACCTGATCATTTTGGCATGTCTGATGACCTGCATCAATACATCATGAAAGTGAAAGCGGAGAAAGAAAGTATGTCTCTCGTGACTTTATATGATAACAAATTACTTATATTTGAACTGAAATGCCTTGATGCGGGCTACGGACCTATTGGATTTCTTGCTGCGGGACAATACCTTGATAAAAAAAATGTTAATACTTTTTCACAGTTAGGCCAATTATATCTGGAGTTTCAATATAAGGGTGTTGCAGTTGTATCCTCTAAAAATTTTGAATTACCTGAAAACATAGATAAAAATAAATTTCAAATCGACTTTGATGATCAATTCACCCAAAAACCTTCTTTGTCTGCTATTTTATGGAAAGACACAGCTGAAATCACTTCGAGATTCTGGAAGAACCTGTCCCTTGTGGTAACCGCCCTGGGGCTGATAAGCTGCCTGGTAATTTTCTTTTCGCGACGAATTATTGTTAAGACTGTAACTGCTTTGGATGAAGCAC
>JAHOYS010000270.1 GCA_019038815.1 Desulfobacterales bacterium
TATATATTAATTAGTTGAATATGAGAAAAGAGCCTTCAACAGCGGTTGTAGATCATATAATTGAATGCTAAATGTAATGAAAATATTCCCCTCAACCACAAGATATTGAGCATATCACAATTTATAATCCATGTACTATCTGTCTAAAGCTTCGCGTATTGCTTTTGAAATTTTACTCATTGATACTGGTTTCATTACATAACCTGAAATCCCAGATTGTTTAGCTTTATATTCATCAATTAAGGAACTGTGACCTGTACAAAGTATAATTGGAATATCAGACCGGATTTCTTTTAATTTCTCAGCAAATTTTGCACCTGTCATCTGTGGCATTGTCATGTCAGTAATGACTATGTCAAATGAGTCAGGTTTTGATTGAAACAAATCAAGTGCTTCCTCAGGGTTCAACTTTGCTTCAACACGGTAACCAAGTTTTTCAAGTATTTGCTGCATCATATTTGTAATAACGTGTTCATCATCAACAAAAAGAATGGTTTCTGTGCCATGTGGAATTGCAATTGTTTGCTTAGTTGTGATTTCAGGTGTTTCATCAATAACCGGAAAAAGAATTGTGAAATCAGTACCTTTTCCAACCTGACTGTTAACTGTAATAGCACCATCATGATTTTTGACAATACCCTGAACAACAGTTAAACCCATACCCGAACCTTTACCAAATTCTTTGGTTGTAAAATAGGGGTCAAAGATTTGGTTGATGGTTTCAGAAGAAATACCCGGACCTGTATCACTTAGTGTGATTTTAAGGTAATTGTCTGCAACTGCAAGGTCTGGATAGCTGTTGACTGTTTCTTTGTCTAAACTTGAAGTTTCTATGTTTATTTCCAGAGTTCCACCAGTTTCTTCCATGGCATGGGAAGCATTGATGCAAAGATTCATCATGATTTGATTAATCTGTATTGGATCTGCAAGTATTGGTATTTCAGCACCAGGTAATTGTGTTTTAATTTCTATGGTACTTGGAATAGTGGATCTTAAAAATTTAAGGCTGTCTTTAATAACTGTAACTGCACCGATTGGTTTTAACTTCTGGTCAGTTTTACGGCTGAAGTGAAGTAACTGTTTTACTATGCCTGCAGCCTTGAGACTGGCAGTTTTGATTTCCTGAAGATTTTGATGGACAGGGTTCCAGTCCGGTGTGTCTTCAAGGGCAAGTTCAGTATTTCCAGAAATCATGTAAAGCAGATTATTAAAATCATGGGCAATGCCTCCTGAAAGAGTGCCGATTGATTCCATCTTCCTTGCTTGAAATAGTTCTTTTTTTAGCTTATCACGCGCTATTTCAGATTTAACTCGAAATGAAATATCACGAATGGCTGCAATATGACACTCTCTTCCTCGCCAGCTAAGATGACTTGCCGTGATTTCCACAGGAAAGACTGACCCGTCTTTTTTTTGATGATACCGGACAGGAATCTGGTTAAGCTGATCCTGGGTAGCTTCTTTTGTTTTTTCTGGTTCAGCAGATAGATCAATATTTTTCATTGTCAGCAATTTTTCCCGACTGAAGCCATACATTTTGGTCACGGATGTGTTGACCTCAAGAATTTTTCCTGTTTTCTTTTCGATGAGAAAAATAGCATCTGATTCCAACTCGAACAATTGTCTATACTTTTCCTCACTATCCCGTAAATTATCCTCAACCCTTTTTTTCTCAGTGATATCATGAAAGATGCAGTGTGTTTGTTGAAAATTTCCAAGTTTATCTTTACTGATCTTTCCATGAAAAGAAACAAGTATCAGAGAACCATCTTTTTTAATCATTTCAAATTCAACCCCTAAAATTTCACCAATCGCTTTGAACCGGGGGAAATTTTCTTTGAAATGGTCCTTCCAGTCAGGGTGTAAAAAATCACCAAAGGATTTTCC
>JAHOYS010000313.1 GCA_019038815.1 Desulfobacterales bacterium
AATTATCTTACCTTTCCCACCGTTATTACCGCATTGATTTATCATTTTTTTTTAAGTGGAATGAATGGCGTATTGTTCAGTCTGGGCGGCATGTTTACAGGGATAGCTCTGCTGATCATCCCTTACGCCATGGGCGGTATGGGCGCAGGAGATGTTAAGCTGCTGGGTGCTATTGGTTCGTTTGTTGGATATATAAGTGTGGTTTATGTTTTTTTGTTTACAGCCATTTTTGGCGGGATATATGCGATAGGGGTTCTTTTGTGGTATGAAAAGTCTTTAAAGTTTTTTTTAAAAAAAGCTTGTCATACAGTGTTATCAGTAGTACTAACAAAAGGATACAAGATGGAATCTGACAATAAAAGTAAAATTAAACCCAGGCTTTGTTATGGTATTGCCATTGCCTTGGGAGGATTTTCATACATGGGATTAACCCTGTATGGCTATAACCTGTCCTGAAACAAGGAGATAAATTATGACCAATTTTAAGGCTTTTATTCCCATTCTGCTTTCAATCCTGATCGCTCTGGGCGGAAGTTATTTTTTATATAAATGGGTAAAAGGGAAAACAGCGTCTCAAGAAAAGGTCATTGTCAAGGAAAGCAAAGTGATCCATGTTGTGGTTGCCAAGATTCCTATCAATATAGGATCACGAATAGAGCTGGAGGAAATGGTAACAACGGTTCCTTTTCTGGAAAACAGCCTGCCCAAAGGATATTATTCAAAAATATCTGATGTTGTGAACCGCATCGTCATCTCCCCTTTGAGGGAAGGAGATCCAGTAGTAGAACACAGACTGGCCCCGACAACAATTCAGACCGGCGGTGTTTCAGCTGTATTAAAACCCGGGAAAAGGGCGGTTTCCGTCAGGGGTAACAATGTAATGGGTATTGCAGGATTCATCAATCCGGGCAACCGCATTGATGTTTTGATTACAATTGCTGATTCGAGAAAAGGAAAAGACGGAGAAGACATTACAAAAATTGTAATGGAAGATCTGTATGTCATGGCTGCAGGCCGCCAGATTGTGGAAAACAGAAAAGGCGAGGCTGCTCCTGTCGATATATACACGGTGGAGGTTACACCTGAGCAGGCTGAAAGACTGACTTTGGCCGGAAACAGCGGAAAGCTCCAGTTTGCCTTGAGAGGTGCCATGGATACCGATATTGTTCTGACAAAAGGAATTACCGTGCCGGAGCTGTTGGATTCTTTTGTTCTGACAGGAGCAAAACCGGTTAAAGTGCAGCCGGTGTCCGTGTCCGGCAGTAGTTCCGTGAAAGCGAAAACTACAGGAAGAAGATACACTTCTCCAAAGAAAAAAAAGAAGATAAATGTTGAGATAATCAGAGGGTTAACACTCACTAAAAAAATGATAAAAATTTAGAATAATAACCTTTTTTCAGGAGAAATCTATAGATGACCACGCTACTGAGATTTAATAAAATAACACTGATCGTTTTGTTTTTTCTGATATTTATCAGTGTCGGTTCCCATGCTCAGAATAATCTGGTTCCTGAGACCATGGAGCCTCCTAAAATTGATATTATATTAGGAAAATCAATTGTGATGAAAAGTGAGATTAATGTAAAGCGAATTTCAATTGGTTCGCCTGAAATAGCTGATTTCATACTTCTTTCACCCAAAGAAATATATCTCAAGGGTCTGGCAGCCGGACTGACCAATATGATGCTCTGGCAGGAGGGCAACAACATTCCCGACATATATGATTTAGAAGTGAAATATGATCTGTCCAGGTTAAAAGAAAAACTATATCAGATTCTTCCGGATGAAAAAGAAATCAGGATAATGTCAACCCAGGATTCTCTGACCTTATCCGGCAGGGTTTCAAGTGCTGAAAATTTATCACAGGCAATGGTTCTTGCAGC
>JAHOYS010000390.1 GCA_019038815.1 Desulfobacterales bacterium
AAATATGTTCTTATCCATGTACCGGCTTCAACGTTGGCCAGTTTTCTCCAATTTGCCTGCACCTCGTTGCAATCGATACCAGGGGTGTTATGAACCATCATGTATTTATTTAATTTACTCATTGTTAGTCTCCTTTTTTATCAATAGTTATATTATTTTTATTTCCCAGTGAATGCGCATTCTAAATCTGAGTTATAAATTATTATTTCAACAACTATGCCAAGTATTGAATAAATTTTTTTTAATTTTATAACTAACTGTAATTATAATCAAAAAATTTAAAATCAATCTAATTTTTACACAACAATCTTAAGTGTTGACAAGAAAGCGACCCGTTACTTATGATAACACATATACAAAGTGGCGCCACCGGTGGCGCTGAGATAGAATCAAAAGGATTCCTTCATGAAAGATATAGAATTTGAAATACAAAATAATGAATTTGTAAAATTATTGCTTGAATCCATTGGTGATGGCATTTTTGTTCTTGATACTCATGGTACGATCATTGCCTGGAATCCGGCTATGGAAAAAATCACCGGATATTCATCCGAGGAAACCAAAGGGCAAAGCTGTAAAATTTTGAATTTTAATCAGTGTTTTGATAAAGATTGCCCGACAGGTATAAAAGATTGCGATATTTTAAAATACGGAAAGGTGGAACCAACTGAATGCTTGTTGAGTCATAAAAACGGTCACGCTCTCAGTGTAACAAAAAATGCCAGGGTGATAAAAAACAAGGAAAATAAAATCATAGGAATTGTTGAAGTTGTTACTGATCTAACAGAGCTGAAAAATGCCAGGTTAAAAATGGAAGAGGCCACCCGTCGGCTGGGTGAATTAAATCGACTGGGAGGCATTATTGCAAAAAGCCAGGTCATGCAGAATGTATTTACCTTTATCAAAGCCTCGGCAGCAAGCGATGCAACCATACTTATCCAGGGAGAAAGCGGAACCGGAAAAGAACTTGTGGCAGGAGCGATTCATTCCATTGGAGAGCGAAGAGATAAACCTTTGATAATAATAAATTGCAGTGCACTTTCAGAATCTCTGCTTGAAAGTGAGCTTTTTGGTCATGTAAAGGGTGCCTTTACCGGTGCTCTCCATGACCGTATCGGACGATTTGAAGAAGCAGATGGCGGCACCATATTTTTAGATGAAATAGGAGAGATTACGCCTTACATACAGGTAAAACTGCTCCGGGTGCTGCAACAAAAAGAGATAGAACGGGTGGGTGAATCCAGAAAACGTAAAATTGATATCCGCATCATCACTGCCACAAATAAAGATCTTAAATCCCGGGTAGATGGCGGATACTTTAGAGAGGATCTTTATTACCGGCTTAAAGTCTTTCCAATTTACCTGCCACCCCTGAGAAACAGGAAAGAAGATATCCCTCTTCTTGTCAGCCACTTCATTAAAATAAATAATAAAAAACCGGCAATTAAAGTAAAAGGGATTGCAAAGTCCGCTTTAAAGGCTTTTATGGATTATTCCTGGCCTGGAAACATAAGAGAACTGGCTAATGCAATTGAGCACGCTTTTGTTTTATGTTCCGGCAGACAAATTGAACCCGATGACCTTCCCAGTGAAATCAGAGAACCAAATGTGATTCCCGGATCTGGTGAAAAAGCAAAATCAATTCCTCTTATAAAAAAGGTTCGCCCTTCCCATTCTCTGACCCGTGCAAAATTGGTTGAACTTCTCCGGAACAGTCAGTGGAATAAGGCTGAAGTTGCAAGACGTGTCGGGTTAAGCCGGGCATCTATCTGGAAGTACATGAAAAAATGGAAGATACCGATGCAACCTTAGCATATGGTCTTTTAAAAAAAAATCCGGGGCAGCTACTGGCGGTATACAAGCTGCCCCGGATGACGGTGA
>JAHOYS010000179.1 GCA_019038815.1 Desulfobacterales bacterium
AAACTTACTATAATAAACATAAATAATTAAAATGATTGAATTAAATTATACAAGGACTGACACATGGCCGATGATTATTATAAAATTTTAGGTGTCGATAAAAAAGCCGGCGCCTCTGAAATAAAAAAAGCATATCGAAAACTTGCTTTGAAATATCATCCTGACAAAACAAAAGGTGATAAAGTACTGGAAGAAAATTTTAAAAAAATCAGTGAGGCATATGCTGTTTTGAGTGATCCTGAAAAAAGGAACCAGTATGACACCTATGGATCAGCCGATTTTCAGCAGCGATTCTCTCAGGAAGATATTTTCAGAAACTTTGATCTGGGTGATATTTTAAAGGACTTCGGATTTGGCGGATCACGGAGAGGCGGATTTTCTTCGGCCTTTGGAAGAGGCGGACAACGAGGCGGTGCCGGTATGGGCGGCAACCCGTTTTTCCAGAATATGGGAGGCGGTGGATTTGGACAGCAGCAGCAACCTCAAATGAAAGGAAAAGATATTGAATATGAAATTCCTTTAACCATCCATGAAATAATCAATGGAACCCAGAAGACGATTACCATCAACGAGGGCGGTACGGCCAAAGCTATTGAAGTAAAAATTCCCAGAGGACTGACCCGGGGCAAAAAAATCAGACTTGCCGGAAAAGGTGAAATGAGTCCCCACGGCGGCCCTGCAGGCAATCTGTATATTAAATCCAATCCAATCCCTTCAAACGGGTATTCCATTGAAGGAAATGATGTATTCCTTTCAAAAAAAGTTGACCTTACCCAGGCACTGCTCGGGGATACAATAGAAGTTGTGACACCGGACGGTATGGCCATCAACCTTAAGCTTCCGGCCGGAACAAATCACAAATCAAAGATGCGTATACCCAGACACGGAATTCCTCAAATGAAAGGAAATGGTTGCGGAGATCTTTTTGTTGTGATTAATATAACCATGCCAAAGAAGCTGACCGCAGAACAGAAAGAGCTTGTTCAACAATTAGAAAAAACGGGATTATAACCTAAAGGTCACACGTAAATTATATTATGCCTGAATTTATTCCTTTAATCTCAGAGCTTGAGATAAACAAACAAATTCAAAAAATCGGACAACAAATCTCCCGTGACTATAAAGGGAAAGATCTGATTTTAGTGGGTGTATTAAAAGGATCGTTTGTTTTTCTTGCAGACCTTACCAGGCAGATTTCCATTGATCATGATATTGATTTTGTTGGTGCTTCTTCCTATGAAGGGACATCCTCAACCGGACAAATCGTTTTCACCAAGCAGCCGGATTTAGAGTTTGAAAACAGAGATATCCTGCTTGTGGAAGATATTGTGGATACGGGGAATACACTTTTAAAAATAATTGAGTTCATAAAATTGCTAAACCCCAGATCCATTAAAATTTGCACTTTAATTGACAAACATGAACGACGTGAGGTAAAAATTAATGTTGATTATTCGTGTTTTTCACTTGGAGAAGGGTTTATTGTTGGATTTGGACTGGACTATAATGAAAAATATAGGAACCTTCCAGCCATCTATGACCTGAAACTATAGGGATAAGAAAGGAGAATCCAATGATTATTATCTGTAATAAGTGTTCAACAAGTTTCAACCTTGACGATTCTCTTGTCAAAGAAGGCGGCTCAAAAGTCCGTTGTTCTGCTTGCAAACATATTTTCACAGCATTTCCATTGCCTCTGGAATTGGACCAAGAGCCTGAAGAATCATCAGGCCTCGATCTTGAGATGGATGAGGCTGACCTTGAAGCTGATGAGGATTTTTCCTTTGAAGAAACTGAATTGGAAATTGATGAGGATGACGAATCCCAAGATCTTGAATTGGAAGAAAGCCATTGGGAGCTTGAG
>JAHOYS010000077.1 GCA_019038815.1 Desulfobacterales bacterium
TGCAGACAGGGATTTTTAAATGCAACCGATCTTGCCGATTACCTGGTTTCAAAAGGAATGGCCTTCCGAAATGCCCATACAGTGGCAGGACAGGCAGTTGCCTATGCCTTGAACCTGGGAAAGGAACTGGATGATCTGACCCTTGAAGAGTATAAAAATTTAAGTGATTTGATAGAAAAAGATGTCTATGAATTTATTACCATCGATAAAATGATTTCAAGGCGGATTTCCTATGGGGGAACCGGATTTGATAATGTAAAAAAGGCCGTAAAAAAAGCAGCAGGGGAGCTTGGGTTACAATGAAAAACAAAAGAGCCGTCATTCAATTCTTAATGATATTGTTCAGTGTCATACTCCTGGCTTTTTCAGGATGCGGTAAAAAAGGCCCTCCATTGCCTCCTGAAATAAAAGGACAGAAAATCGCCGCACCATTTGATTTAAAATATACACCCGGTGACAAAGAAATTATTCTTTCCTGGAACCATAAGATTGATACTGAAACGGCTGTGGTAAAACCCGAAGGCTTTGAAATATTCATGGCCAAAAAAACATTTAAAGCATGCGTTGGATGTCCTTTTGAGTTTAAAAAAACAGGTGTTGTTTCCATGCCTTCCATGGAATTTACGACCAGGATAGAAAAGGGGTTTAAATATTATTTCAGGGTCCAGGCGACAGGCAATGATGATATGAGAAGCGAGTATTCAAAAACGGTTCAGTTTGAGTATAAATAATGGATCAGCATATTGCTTATTTAAGCATCGGCTCTAATATTGGAGACAAGAAACTAAACCTTGAGAATGCCATAACACTTTTACACAAACCCAATAAGATTGCTGTGGCTGGCGTGTCGTCTTTTTATAAAACACAACCGCAAAATTATACAGACCAGGACTGGTTTGTAAACGCAGCTTTGAAGATAAAAACCAGTCTGCCCCCCCACGAGCTGCTTGATGTTTTAAAGGCTGTGGAAAAAGATTTGGATAAGGAAGGTAAACTCTTCAGGTTCGGCCCCAGAATCATTGATCTTGATATTATTTATTATGATGATTTGATTCTCAAAACCGAATTACTTGAAATTCCGCATCCAAGAATGCACAAAAGATGTTTTGTATTAATACCCATTTGTGATATAGGAGCTCATACGATTCATCCGATTTTAAATTTGCGATCAGATGAATTATTAACAAAATTAGAAAAACAAGAAACCCAGAAGGTTATCCCTTTGGATAAGGAGGCTTAAAGTGAAATTTTTTATAGATACGGCTAATATTGACCAGATTAAAGATGCCAACGATATGGGCATGGTTGACGGAGTAACAACGAATCCTTCTTTAATTGCAAAGGAAGACGGAGAGTTTAAAGAAATTATAGCTCAGATTTGTAAAATCGTAAAAGGTCCGGTAAGTGCGGAGGTCATCAGCCTTGAGTATGACGGCATGGTAGAAGAAGCAAGAGATCTTGCAAAAATAGCAGATAATATTGCCGTTAAAATTCCCATGACGGTTGAAGGCTTAAAAGCTGTAAAGACCCTTTCGGATGAAGGGATAAAAACAAATGTAACACTTGTTTTTTCAGCACTTCAGGCATTGATGGCAGCCAAAGCAGGTGCCACATTTGCAAGCCCCTTTGTCGGCCGGCTGGATGATCTTGCCCAGGAGGGAATGGGGTTGATTGAAGAGATTGCTCAAATTTATGCCAATTATGATTTTGATACCCAGATTATCGTAGCCAGTATCAGAAGTCCGCTCCATGTGCTTGATTCAGCCCTTCTGGGTGCTGATATTGCCACCATTCCATATGGGGTTTTGAAAAAACTTGCAGGCCATCATATGACAGATAAAGGAATTGATGCCTTTATGGC
>JAHOYS010000009.1 GCA_019038815.1 Desulfobacterales bacterium
CAATATTGGGGGAGGATCATGCATTTGCTGTAAACATTTTCAGAACAAATTTTGCTTAAGAATATTTTTGATATCCATTACAATCTCAGGTTCTGAAACTTTGACATAGGGATAATTAATCTTGAGTGTCGATTTTTTGATTCGGTCAGCCAAAAGTTCCCCGATATCAATCCATAGTGAGATCTGAATGTTATGCAGCCTTTTTGGCCATGGTCTCCCGTGTTTTTGTCACTTCTTTGCTTTCAATATACTCATCAAAGGTCATGAGCCGGTCAATGACACCATGGGGTGTCAGCTCAATAATTCGGTTTACCACTGTATTGATAAATTCGTGGTCATGTGAGGTGAAAATTACTACCTCCTGGAATTTGACCAGGCTGTTGTTCAGGGCGGTGATGGATTCCAGATCCAGGTGGTTGGTGGGTTCGTCCAGGATCAGGACATTGGACTGGGCCAGCATCATCCGGGACAGCATGCACCTGACCTTTTCCCCACCTGACAGTATACCGGTTTTTTTGGTGGCCTCATCCCCGGAAAAAAGCATACGTCCCAGAAAAGTTCTGGCAAAACTCTGCCCTTCCCTGGGCGGGGCAAACTGAAGCAGCCAGTCAATAAGGGTGAGGTCTTTGTTGAAAAATTCCCTGTGTTCCTTGGGAAAATAAGACCGGTTGATGGTGGTTCCCCAGCGATAACTGCCACTGTCCGGTTCCATCTCCCCTGCAATAATTTGTAAAAGGGTGGTCTTGGCCAGGCTGTTGGTACCCATGAAAGCGATTTTATCTCCGTTGTTAACGGTAAAACTGACATTGTCCAGCACCTTTTCTCCGTCAATGGTCTTGCCCAGCCCTTCCACTTCCAGAATGATGTTGCCGCAAGGGCGTTCCGGCGTGAAACTGATAAAAGGATATTTTCTGGAAGAAACCGGCATGTCTTCAATGGTTAGTTTTTCCAAGAGTTTTTTCCTGGAGGTGGCCTGCTTGGATTTCGAGGCATTGGAAGAGAACCGCTGGATAAAAGACTTCAGTTCATTGGCCCGGTCAGTGACTTTTTTATTATCTGCCTGTTTCTGTTTCAAGTTCAGCTGGCTGGTCTGGTACCAGAAATCATAGTTTCCTACATATACGGCGATCTGCCCAAAATCAATGTCAGCAATATGGGTGCAGACCTGGTTCATGAAATGGCGATCATGGGAGACCACAATCACTGTATTCTTAAACCGGAATAAAAATTCCTGGAGCCAGGCAATGGAGTTGATGTCAAGGTTGTTGGTGGGCTCATCCAGCAGCAGAACATCCGGGTTGCCAAACAGGGCCTGGGCAAGGAGAACCCGCACTTTTTCCCCACCTTCCAGCTCCTTCATCTTTTTGGTGTGGAGATCTTCAGTGATGCCCAAATTTTTCAGAAGCACAGCTGCATCAGACTCTGCTTCATAGCCGTTCATCTCCTCAAATTCAAGTTCAAGCTCTCCGGATCGAATGCCGTCCTCATTTGAGAAATCAGGCTTGGCATAGAGGGCTTCCCGGTCAGCCATTATCTTGTACAACTCTTTATGGCCCATGATCACTGTGTCTAAAACCCTGTTTTCGTCAAAGGCAAAATGGTCCTGTTTCAGGACGGCAATTCTTTCCCTGGGACCCACAGAGACATTGCCTGAATCAGACTCGATATCCCCGGCAAGAATTTTCAAAAAAGTGGACTTCCCTGCGCCGTTGGCGCCGATAAGGCCGTAGCAATTACCTGGTTTAAACATGATATTAACATCTTTAAAAAGCACCCGTTTGCCATAGGCCAGGGTGATGTTGTTTGCAGTGATCATTGATGTATTTTTTCCTTGTAAATAAATAAAAAAAACCACAGGA
>JAHOYS010000157.1 GCA_019038815.1 Desulfobacterales bacterium
CGAGCTTTTAAGATCCGTATACAGAAACGATTTTACAACTGCGGGAAAAATCCTGCAGAAAATTCCCGGCGGGCAAAAGCTCAATGGTGCAAGACCATTGACGTTGGACGTGCTCAAGGAATGGTGGTACTACTTATTCCAGTGTACAGAATGCAGACGCTGCTCTGTATTCTGTCCCTATGGAATTGATACGGCAGAAATCACAATCATGGGGCGGGAGCTTTTAAACCTTATCGGTCTTAATATCGACTGGATTGCCACACCTGTTTCAAACTGTTTCCAGACAGGAAATCATCTGGGTATTCAGCCCCATGCCTTTAAAGACATGCTGGATTTCTTTGTGGAAGACATTGAAGATGTGACCGGGGTTGACTGTACCCCCCAGTTAAATAAAAAAGGAGCGGATATCCTTTTTATCACCCCTTCCGGCGATGTATTTGCAGATCCCGGGACCTATACCTGTGAAGGTTACATGATCCTGTTCAAATATCTCAAAGATAAATATGATCTGAATGTGACCTGGAGCACCTATGCATCAGAAGGTGGTAACTTTGGTTTCTTTACTTCCCATGAAACCATGAAACGGCTCAATGCCAAGATGTATGCAGAAGCCAAACGCCTGGGTGTAAAATGGATTCTGGGCGGTGAGTGCGGGCATATGTGGCGTGTCATCCATCAGTACATGGACACCATGAACGGCCCTGCCGACTTTCTTGAAGAACCTGTCAACCCCATCACCGGGACTAAATTTGAGAATGCCAAATCCACAAAGATGGTTCACATCACAGAGTTCACAGCCGACCTTATTAAACATGGAAAACTTGAGCTTGATAAGAGCAGAAATGCCAATCGTATCATGACCTTCCATGACTCCTGCAACCCTGCAAGGGGGATGGGTCTTCTGGATGAACCTCGATATATAATTCAAAACTGTGTTGACCAGTTTTATGAAATGCCGCAGAATACCATCCGGGAGATGACATTCTGCTGTGGTTCCGGGGCTGGTTTAAATGCTGGTGAAAATATTGAACTGAGAATGGCCGGCGGACTGCCAAGAGCCAATGCAGTTAAATATGTTCATGAAAAATTCGGTGTCAACACTCTGGGGACCATCTGTGCAATTGACAGGGCCGCACTCCCGACGCTTTGTGAATACTGGGTGCCGGAAGTGGAAGTTTATGGAATACATGAACTGGTAGGCAATGCATTGGTCCTGCCCGGTGAAAAGAAAAGAACAGAAGACTTGAGGTTTGAACCCTTACCTGGCGTAGAGGAGGAAGCAGATGAATAAAAATATAATCATCACAGGACTTATCATTTTTGTCCTGGCCGTACTCTCACCGTTCTGGTTTAATATTGTTACAACTACCCAGGCAATGCCTGAGGCAGAACTTCTGGGCAAAGCCAAGACACAAAAAAAATGTGTGCTGGAAAAATATGAGATGAGAGCCAATCACATGTCTCTCTTAGATGAATGGAGAGATGCAGTGGTAAGGGATGCGGATAGAATGTACAAAGCTGCCAATGGTCTTTCATTTAATATGAGCCTTTCCACAGGTGAAAATTCATGTCTTGGATGCCATGAAGATAAGGCAAAATTTTGTGACAGCTGTCATGTTTATACTTCAGTTGATCCCTATTGCTGGGAATGTCACACAAACCCCAAGGAGATTGAATGATGAAAAAGAGCAGAAGAAGCTTTCTTAAAGTAGCAGGTATTGCTGCCATCGGATTAGGTGCTGCTCCGGCAATTAACTTTGCTGCATCTGATTCTCATGGCGCAGCCCTTGCGGTGAAAAACAAAAATGAAGAGGCGCTTTCCGCCCACCGGTGGGGAATGGTGATTGATACCAACA
>JAHOYS010000368.1 GCA_019038815.1 Desulfobacterales bacterium
ATCTTCTCCGGGCACACTTAATTCTTTCACATTCTTCTGGCTTTATCCAAAATCTGCTTTTGACTTCCAGCTTCCCTTTAACACAGGACGCACTTTCTTTTGCATTGTCTAAAACAATTTAAATCATTTTATGAAATGAAAGGAGGGCATTATGGCAGTAAAAATACTGATACCCTATAATTTTACCATAAATGATGAAAAGTCTATTGATTTTGTCGGTCAAAGGTATGCAAGAAAAAAAGATGCTGAAATCACTTTATTTCATGCCTTTACCCCTGTCCCTGAAATCGATATTCGCAACAACCCCATAATGGACAAAGTGATTCGTAACACTGCATACCTGCGTGGACAGCAGGATGACCAAAAAAATGCCCTGGAAGCGGGCAGACGAAAACTGATAAATTACGGATTTGCCGAGCATCAGGTTCAGTGCCTTTACGTGCCGGTACGACAGGATATTGCCAATCACATCCTCTGGCTTTGGAAAACTGAGAAATTTGATGTGGTGGTACTGAATCGAAATCCTGGTAATATTATCAATTATTTTAGCAGAAGCATTTCAAAAAGAATTACCAGGCATGTTGAAGGGGGGATCAGGGTTCATATTGTGAATTAAAAATAAATCAAAGACCCTGTACCTGTTTTATGCCATCCATCAGTCAAAGGAGGAATGTATGTCAGATAATCACAAAATAGACCTTGAAAAATATAAATTGATCGTGGAAACTGTATTTGATGCAAACAATCCCACCATAATGGGATCCCAGGTCACCCATCTACTGGTCTCCACCATGGGGGTTAAAGGGGCCAGCATCTTTGTGGTGAACCCAGGGACCGAATCCCTGGAAATCCTTGCCACGGAAGGATTGAGTGTCGAATATGTCAACAAAGGTCCCATCCTGGTTGATAAGAGCATCAAGCTGTCATCAAATCTCAAGCCTGTAATCATCACCGATACCAAAGGCAGTGACCGTCTGCAATATCCTGAAAAAGCGGGAAGAGAAGGCATCCGGTCCATTGTGTCTCTGCCGGTCAATCTGCGGGGAAAAATCATCGGAGCCTTGAGAGTTTATCATTCAGAACCATGGGAAGTATCAGAGCTTGAGCTGTCCTGTCTCAGGCTGTTGACTCTGAATATAGGCATGGCATTGCGCTATTTCAGGCTGTCTGCCCTTGTTCAGTGTACAAAGGATACCCTGGATGAACTTCATCCGATATGGCTTTAAACTGCCCGGGAAACGGGCAGTATCTTTTTTAACTTTAAAAGATCAGATATGGATATGGTAACTGCCGGAGGGGATATAAAGGGTCAGTCAGCTGAAACAAAATCAAAGATAACACTTCCAATAAAAATTTTTACCTTTATTCTCACAGGAATCTGTTTTTCGTCTGCTGTTACCCATAGTGTTACGGTGGGATTTTCGCTCTTTTTAAATACGCCTGAAAAATGATTGACCTGAAGAGCCAGTACATATGTATCCCAGGTGCCTGATGGCAAGGTGATGTTTTCTTTTTTAATTACCCTGGCTTTTTGTATAAAATATTTTTTCCCATCCGTCACCGGAAAAGAGATGTTTTGGCCGGTTTTCAAATCTATAGTTCGCATTTTATAAAAGGCTGAAACCGGGTCAAACGTTTTCAAAGGAATCTCGATAGAATCTCTTCTTTCGTTGAAGTTGGAATAACTTGCTGTCTTCTTCTCCCAGTCAAAAGTAACAATCACCTGCCTTTTATCTTTGCCCGATTGTATCTTCTTGTGTAAAAGAGACCGGGTGAACGTTAAATCAGTAAATCCTTCCAGCCGGTCTCTAATTTTGTAAAACATATCAATAT
>JAHOYS010000145.1 GCA_019038815.1 Desulfobacterales bacterium
TTATGAAAAAACCATTAATTTTAATAACAGGTGCCACAGGTTATATTGGCGGCAGACTTGTTTTACGATTACTGAAAGCCGGCTACAGGGTCAGGGCAATGGCCCGGTGTATGGATAAAATCCAGGGAAGGTCATGGAAAGATTCCCCCAACCTTGACCTTGTTAAAGCAGACCTTCATGATTCCGAAAGCCTGGAACGGGTGTTGAGAGATTGTGATATGGCATATTATCTTGTCCATTCAATGTCTGAAGAACATAAGAATTTTGCCGATGCAGACCGCAGGGCTGCCAAAAACTTTATTTCATTGTCTGATAAACACGGCCTTAAGCGAATAATCTACCTTGGGGGTCTGGGCGGCAATGAACCCAATGCAAGCTTACACCTTAAAAGCAGGCTGGAAGTTGAGAAAATTCTTCAGTCAGGCCGGGTGCCTGTCACTGTTTTTCGCTCAGCCCATATTATTGGATCAGGCAGTGCATCTTTTGAAATGCTCAGATACATTGCAGAAAGAATGCCCTTTTTTATTATTCCCAAGAGTGTGATAGATACAAAGCTTCAGCCTATCTGTATCAGAAATGTTTTGATTTATCTGGAAAAATGCCTTGAAAAAGAAGAAACTGTCGGCCAGACGTATGATATTGGCGGACCGGAAGTTTTAACATACAGGCAGTTGTTTGAAATTTATTCGGAACAGGCTGGTTTGCAAAAGCCTTTGTTTATTCATTCACCCACACCTTCTTTTAGGCTGGGTAAAAAAATCGCTCATACCATCGCAAAACTTCTGCTTCCTATATCACCCGGTATTTCTCAGCCGCTTCTTGACGGACTTGGTGTTGAGATTATTACAAAAGATGATAACATCAGAAAAATTATTCCCCAGGATCTGGTACGCTGCTGCAGTTCAATAGACCGGGCCATTCAAAAGGATTCTCTTAAAATTGTGGATACACGATGGACAGATGCCGGTGATTTGCATTCGCCTGAGTGGATGTATGCAGGAGATGCTGCCTATTCAGGAGGGACACTGCTCCAGGGCGGGTATAAAATTACTCTGGCCTGCGAACCCGATGAAATCTGGTTTTTGATAACCCGGATCGGCGGGTATACCGGATGGTATTACGGTGATGTCCTCTGGCAGATCAGGGGATGGATGGACCAGGCTGCAGGCGGAGTAGGCTTAAGAAGAGGGCGACGCCACCCTGAACAGCTTTATGTTGGTGATACCCTTGATTTCTGGCGGGTTCTGGATGTCAAACCTCCCTTGAAACTGATTCTTCTAGCAGAAATGAAACTGCCGGGTGAAGCGCTTTTGAATTTTGAGTTGACCCCGAATGAAAAAGGGACAGAACTCAGGCTTGGTACGAGATTTCGTCCCACAGGCTTGTACGGAATTCTTTACTGGTATTCTTTACTGCCATTTCATAACCTTCTTTTCGGGGGGCTTTTAAATGAGCTTTCCGGAAGGGTTGGAAAAAAAATTCTTTACGGTCCTGAGAAATACAGGCCAGGGCCGCTTATTTTAGATCATTGACCAGTAATGAAGCATTCCTGATGTCTTTCCTATCAGTCTATTTTACCGTTTATTCTATCCCGTTCACTGAACAAAAATTTTTGATATGCTTCACCTTCAAAAGTACCGACCTTGCCTCTGATTTCCAGGAATTGATCAAAATTAGCGATACAAATATCAAGGATCTCAGGGTCAAAATGTTCACCCCTTTCTTCTTTCATGATATCATAGACGACCTCGGGCGGATAAGGGTCTTTATAAGGTCGTTTTGAGGTGAGGGCATCAAAGGTGTCGGCTATGGCGGCAAT
>JAHOYS010000269.1 GCA_019038815.1 Desulfobacterales bacterium
CTTTCTTCCTGAAAAACTATTCCACAACATTCCCATGAGTCCCATGCCGGTTTCATATTCTTTTCCGTTTAAAAATAATTTTTCCACCTTTAAGGAACGAAGCTTTTTCGGTTCCAGTTTTAAGGGATTATGGTTTAAAATTATCATATCCGCAAGTTTCCCTATTTCCAAGCTCCCGCGTTCTTTTTCATCAAAAGAGGTCCAGGCCACTTCGTATGTATACATTTTTAAAGCATCCATAATCGAAACAGATTGATCCGGATCATAAGGATGATTACATGCCCCATAGATTCCTTCGATTGGATCAGGATGGGTTACGGGTGCATCAGACCCGCCGCTAAGATGTATTCCAGCATTCAAAATAGATTGCAAAGGAGAACTTTCTTTGAGACGTGGGCCAAGAATTTCATTTAAATACTCTACAGGTTCTAAGGGGCTTATAAGAAATCCTGGCTGAAGCGTTATTCCAATTCCTAATTCGGCAATTTTTTTTAAATCATCCGGAAGAATCAGGCACGCATGAATAATCGTATGTCGATGATTTTTGCGAGGATAGTCCAGAAGTGCTGTTTCAATTGCTTTTACTGCACGGGAAACAGCGGCATCACCAATGGCATGCATTTCAATCTGCAAACCAGCACGATTTGCCTTTTTTGCAAATTCGATCACTTCTTCTTCGCTTTGGAAAAAAATACCTGTATTATCATGGTCGTTATGATAAGGCTCATGTAATGCAGCGTCACATGCACCAAAGCACCCATCAAGAGCTGTAGCAAAACATCCGCCAATGCGGGGCAATTTGCGTTTTATCACCTTGTCCACTTCCATGGTTTGAAAAAATAATCGTGTTTGGAATTGATTTTTTTTTGCCCTGGCTCTGGCAATCAAACTCACTAGCGTAATATCAAGATCTTTGGGAAACCCGATCCCTTCTGTTGCATGAATTAATCCAATCCCTTTTTCTGCCAACAGGTCAAAACTTTTAACTATACTTTTTACAAGATCCAAAGAGGGAACCAATGATGCGGCATAGTCCGTCCCTGCCAGATATGCTTCACTAAACAAATGGCCTTTGTCTTCTATAAAACCTCTCAAATTTTTAACTTTGTCAGGAAACTTTTCCTGCATTTTTGTATTACAAACTGCTGAGTGTCCATCATAGCAGATAATTATCAATGGCATATCAGGACAGACTTCATCCAGTTCCTGTCTTTCAATCAGACGTTTTTCTTTAACACTGTGTTTAGACACCCCAAAGGCAATAATTGCTTTTAATTTTTTATTCTGGGTCATGTATTTTTGGATAATTTCCTGGATTTCTCGAATATCTCTTGCGTCTCTCACATCAAAATAAGAGACCGCAATTAGTGCCCAATTTGAGAAATGCATGTGTCCATCCCCAAAAGAGGGCAGTAAAACACGATTCCCTAATTCCAATGGTGAATTATGATTTGCATATTCTATGGGTAGAGAATTTCCCAAATAGACAATGCGCCCTTTATCCTCAATAAGATAATTATAAACGGTGTTGTTTTTATCTAGAGATAAAATTTTTCCATGGTAAATGCGCATAACGATAATTATTCCTTGTAAAATTTAATTATGAATAATCTTTACCCTTCCCACCAAATCGTTTTCTAAACGGACTTTGATTCCATGGGGATGGGAAGGAGATTTGGTCAGAAGAGTTTTTACAATACCTTCGGTAAGAATTCCTGTTCTTTGATCCTTTTTTAATACAATGGAAACTTTTAGTCCTGGTTTAATATTCGTTCTTTTTACTCCATCAGTCATCTGGAATTTCCTTTATTTAT
>JAHOYS010000186.1 GCA_019038815.1 Desulfobacterales bacterium
ATATTGGCTTTCGCTATGTCTGAGTATTCAGTCAAAATGCCGAGGCTGGCATTTTGACTGAATAGATTTATCATAGATTCATTTCATAGGAATCTTTTAATGAAATAACATGATTCTCCCAGATTCTTGAAAATCTTTCCATATCCTTTGCTGGTTTTTTAATCATTTTTTGGCAATATTCCATCTGGATATTTGAGGTGTCTGTTTTTGAATACAGCTTTAATGCATATTCTGAAAAGTCCCTGATCATAAAGTCAAAGATTTGTTCCAATAGATCTTCTTCAAATTGTTCCAGATTGAATTTTTCAATGATGAGCTGACCATAGGCCACAAGGGTGAACATTTCACCCAGATATAAAAGAAAGTCCATGTTTTTGGCCTGACTTTTATCCGGGGTTGCTTTTAAGAGCATTTCCTGCAGCAGTTTGATCTGTTCTTTAAAAATATTTACATTTGGCAGGTCTACACTGTTGTAGGCAATATTAAAATCATGAAACTGAATTTTCCCAAGGCCTTTAGTGAGTCCCTGGTTAAATAAAAATTCATCACAGACCGCATCATCTCTTCTGCCGATTTCAGGGAAATCACCAGGATTGAAAAAGTAATTGGCCATGAATTTGATAATGAGTGCCATGTTCACATGGACTGTTCCTTCCAGTTTAGGCAGAGCCCTAATATCGGTTGCCGCCATTTCAAAATAGACATCCTTTTCAAAACCTTTTGCCGCAATCACATCCCATATCAGGTTAATCACTGTCTCTCCCTGGCTGGGCACCTTCATTTTAACCATGGGATTATATAAAAGATATCTTCGATCATCATTGGAAGCGCTTCTAAAATAATCGGAAGCACGCTGGGAAAACAGTTTCATTGCAACAAGCCGTGTATAGGCATCAACGAACATTTGTTTGATATGGGGGAAATCAGTGACCCATTTGCCATAAAGATTCCTGTTGGCCGCATGGTTCAAGCCTTCATAAAATGCATGGGTGCAGATACCGATGGATGCCCAGCCAAGATTGAATTTTCCCACATTAATAGTGTTTAATGCAGAATCCCAGGCATCCTGTCCTGTTGAAAGAATATCATCTTCAACAACGGGGTAGCCGTTTAAAGCGTATTCAGCAACATATCCTTCCCAGTCCACCACATTCTGGACAAGATCATAGTTTTCATGTTCAGGATTTACGGCAAAAAAAACATATTCATCTGTATCACTGTTTTTTCCAAAAGTGGAAACAATACCGGCTTTATTGGCATTGCCGATATAGTATTTACCGCCGTCCGCTACATATTGTCCTTTGGCCAGAGGGGTTAAAGACATATCAGAAGAATAAAGGTCGGCACCATGGGTTTTTTCTGAAAGGCCAAAGGCAAAGATATGGCCGTCTTTTAATAATTTTGCAGTTTTATTTTTAATGGTTTCATTGGGACTCATCCAGATCGGTCCTAAGCCTAAAATAGAGACCTGCCATGTATACCAGTGCGACAGGTTGTAGAACCCCAGAATTTCGTTGAAATCACAGATCCGCCTGGTATCCCACCGGGCGTCAGGATTGTCCTGGGCATACTTTGAAGGTGTGAGCAGTGTTGCAAAAATCTGGTTTTCCTTTAAAAAATCAAGGAAATCAGAGTGCCAGATTTTTTCATGATAATCGGATTTCAGCTTTTTTTTCCCCCGGTTCTCAAAAAAACCAATAGTTTTTGTCATTATATTTTTTGATTCCGGATCAAGGTGGTCAAAGTTTTCTGTTTTCGGGTTGAATAAGGTCATAAGTTTTTCCTTTACCCTGACGGGTTATAATATAA
>JAHOYS010000090.1 GCA_019038815.1 Desulfobacterales bacterium
GATTTGAATCGGCAATTATGTCAAAGATTACCCCTGAAGGAGAGGTAATCCCTGGCACTAAAGCAGAATTTCCAGCCGGAGCCTTAACGATTGGCTATGGTTTTGTCCCCAATATCGAGTTGCCGTTACAGGCAGGTTGCGATCTTGAATACCATGAAAGCAAGGGTGGCTGGGTGGTAAGAGTGGATGAGACCCTTGAATCTTCTTTTCGGTCTGTTTATGCTGTGGGAGAGATTACGGGTATTGCAGGGGCGAAGAAATCCTTTATCCAGGGCAAGCTGGCTGCCCTGTCCATCTTAAAAAAGATGGGGAAAATAACTGCGGGAAATAGAGGTTTTGAAGAAGTTCAAACGCTTATTTCCCTTGACCATCAACAGGCAGCGTATGCATCTTTTTTAAATCATCTGTGCCGGGTGCCGCAGTCTGCCTATGCAGCTATCCCGGATGAAACCATGATTTGCCGATGTGAAGAGATCACCATGGGAACCATTAAAAAGAACATTCAAAAAGGGTTTGATACCATCGGTAGTTTGAAAAAAGCCACAAGGTGCGGTATGGGTCGATGCCAGGGTCGAATCTGCGGACCTGTGATTTTTGATATCATCATAGCCCTGACCAAAAAAAGTCCGGGGGAAATCGGCTGTTCTCTGTCCCGGGCGCCGGTAAAAAATGTAAATATAAAAGCATTTTTAAATTCATAACAGATACTTAAAAGGGTGCCTCTATATAATGGAATTAACAAAAAACAAATCAAGTGCCTCATCTTTTGGCATCATCATGCTGGACACCACCTTCCCACGCATCAAGGGGGATATCGGCAACCCGGCAACCTTTGGCTTTCCTGTCCGATACAGGGTGGTAAAGGGGGCCTCACCCGAACGGATGGTAATCCAGGCAGACAAAAGCTTAATTCAGCCCTTTATTGAAGCAGGCCGGTCCTTGATAAGAGAGGGTGCTTTTGCCATCGCCACTTCCTGTGGATTCCTGGCCCTGTTTCACAAGGAACTGACACAGGCGCTGGATGTCCCCGTGTTTTCATCAAGTCTGCTTCAGGTTCATATGGCGCAATCCATCATCAGAAAAAATCAGAAAGTCGGCATTATCACCGCCCGAAAAGAATCATTGACCCGGGGACACCTTGCCGCCATCGGAATCGAGCACTACCCGCTGGCTATTATTGGTATGGAAAAGGCAGAGGAGTTTTCATCAGTTTTTATTAAAGGCAAACCCACACTTGACTCAGAAAAGTGTGGGAAAGAGATGAAAACAGCTGCCCTTAATCTAAAAAAGCAACATCCTGATATCGGTGCAATTGTTTTGGAATGCACCAATATGCCGCCTTATACAAAAATTATTCATACAGCGACAAAGGGATTGCCGATATTTGATGTGGTCACGATGATCAATTATGCACATTCGACACTAATATATGTATAAGCATTACAGATTGTTATATCTTTCTTAACCAGAGGGCCAAATGAGATAAATATCCGGCTCATAAAAGCGATGCTGTTAAGCGTTATTTTTTCTTTTTACGTTTTTTTTCTTCTTTTTTTCCCACTCTTCCTGCTCTTTAATTAAATCCTGAACACTTTGCCTCTCATTGGAAAAGGTGATGGTCTCGGTACGTTCTTTTTTGCTGATGGGGATCATTTCAATTTTTTTATTTAAAAACCCCTGAATTGCATCAAGGCGTTCTTTCTCTTCTGTACTGCAAAAGGATATGGCAATGCCTTTTTTAACACCTCTGCCTGTTCTTCCCACCCTGTGGACATAATTCTCACTCTTTTCTGGAAGGTCATAGT
>JAHOYS010000249.1 GCA_019038815.1 Desulfobacterales bacterium
AAATCAACTAAAAGGGAAAAAGCAGGTTACAGTCGTCATGCCGTCGCATGCCGGGCCTGGTATTTTTTGGCAGTCTTGTATTGAACCCGGACATGCATCCTTATTTTTGGGGATACGCCGGCATCGTTTTGATGTCATGGAAATTTTAAAATTATATCTTTCTGAAAATATTTTCATTCGCAGAAGATCAGCTCCTTTTCCTCCCGCATTAAAGTCAAAGGGCTGTTTTGATGAGTAATTCAGTGTCTCCTGAGTGGAGAAAAAACCTTCAAAAATTCTTTTCCGGGCTTCCCGGGTAAGTCCGATTCCATGATCCTTTACAATAAACTTTACCCCGTCACCTTTTTGATGAGTAAAGATCTTAATTTTTCCTCCATCCGGTGTGTTTTCAACGGCATTCCGAATAAGCCCGTCCACTGTTTTTCTTAACGGTTCAGCAGGAATTTGAATTGGAGAAGAGGAGTTAAGATGTGCAATCAAAGAGACATCTCTATGCGACATATTGAGTTTAATGGCTTTTATTCTTTTTTCAACAAACTGATCTAAAAAAATATTCTGGATAACAGGATCGCGGGTACTGAAAATGTCTTCGATCTTCTGCCTTACTTTGGCAATAACCCCTTTTTCTCCGGTTTCCTCTGCAATAAGGGTTTCGAATTCATCCTGGCATTGTTCCAGGATGAGAGAAAAGATCTGGGGGTGAAAGACCTCCTTTTTTTTAATAATATCATAAACTTCACCTTCAATTCCGATAATGCGGTCCAGGTTTCTTTTTATCCTTTCAAAAGTCGGCTGCCATGTTTCTTCGGGAATATCTACCAGTCTTTTTGAAAGAATTTTAAAAGAGCTTAAAAGTATTGCCACAGGAGTTTTCAGTTCATGGGACAAATGGCTGATCATTTTATCTTTTGCCCTGTTCAGACTTTTTAATTCTTCATAAGCTTTTCTCAATTCCCGTGATACCCTGGCATTTTCAATTGAAAGCGCAACGGTAGCTGCAAGAGTATTCAATGTTTCAAGGTCTGTATCATCAAAATCCCCGGTTTTTTTATTATCAGCTGCCAGTATGCCGATAATGCGATCTTTATTCCTTAAAGGCACTAATGCCACATTCTTAACTTTATATCCTATTTTCTGATCCCTTAATTGATACTGGTTCTGATTATCGGAAAAGTTATTGACAATTATGGGTTTGCCGGTCTTCACCACTTGACCGGACAGGAGTTCATCCAGTGAAAAACGGGCTTTCTCAATACGGCCCCTTGTAGTCGGATCATCGTGGACAACACTTAAAAAATAGAATTCTTTTTGAGTCTTATCCAGCAAAATTGTATTGGCGCTTTCAGTATCAAGAAGTTCTTTGATTTCAGTGTTTACGTAAAAAAGGAGTTTTTTTAAGTCGGGGTATCGGGGCAGAGCCTGACTGATTCGGTTCATGGCATTGCGGTTACGTTTTATCCGTTTCTCCATGGTCACATCCCTTAAGACAATAATCATACCTTCAGGATTGTTATTCTGATCCTTGTCCACGCCAACCCGAATTATTACATCCAAAATTTTACCATCTTTTGTAAGGCGTTTGGTGTTTAGGCGCAGGACGTTTTTTCGCAGGGGCAGGGCTTTAATCCTGTCAGCCAGTTCATCTTTAAGGGAGCTTGGAACATATTGCTTTCCTTTTTCTCTTTTTAAATCTTTTAAGGTCCATCCAAAGGTTTTAGTAAACGCCGGGTTCAAATAGGTAATCTGCTTCTTTGCATCTCTGACAATGACAGGATAAGGCAGGAAT
>JAHOYS010000199.1 GCA_019038815.1 Desulfobacterales bacterium
AGGATATGTTCGTAAATGACAAGCCGGGTTTTGCATATATCGAGCAAGGTCAGTATTCCGGACAATGAGATCCGGTTTGAGGCCATCAGAGCGCAGGGGGCGGGCGGCCAGAACGTGAACAAGGTCTCAACAGCCATACACCTGAGGTTTGATATTCAAAATTCCAGTCTGCCTGATGAAGTTAAAGAAAAAATACTGGCGCTTAATGATCAGCGGATCTCAAAGGATGGTATTATTGTTATCAAGGCACAGAAGTTTCGCAGCCAGGAAAAAAACAGGGAAGATGCCCTTAACAGGCTCAAGGCCTTAATTTTAAAATCAATGGTCAAGCAAAAGAAAAGAAGACCGACCCGGCCTTCCGGAAGTGCAAAGAAAAAGCGGTTGGACAAAAAAACAAGACACGGTAAACTTAAGCAATTGAGACAAAAGGTGACAAAGGATGATTAAAGGCCGTCGGACAGGCTTGAAAATTTTGATAAAATATCAGGAGAACTCATGAAAGACAGAAATATTAAACAAGGTCTCTGGGCGGCCACTGCACCTTCCAAACCCCGGTTGACCTCCCTGCAGGGAGATCAAAGAACCGACATTGCCATAATCGGGGGCGGGTATACAGGCCTTTCTGCTGCTTTGCATCTTGCAAAAAAGGGTAAAGAGAGCATTGTCCTTGAGGCAGAAGATATCGGGTATGGCGGAGCCGGGCGTAATGTGGGACTTGTTAATGCAGGACTCTGGCTCATGCCCGAAGAATTGATCAGGCTTGCAGGTTTTGAATATGGAGAAAAACTCATTGACGTCCTGGGAGATTCTCCTGATCTTGTGTTTGAACTGATCAAAGAACATGGGATTGAATGTGAAGCCCTTCGCAATGGAACCCTTCATTGTGCAGATTCCAAAAAAGGTTATAAAGCGCTTCAGCAGCGGGAAGCTCAGTGGTTGAAACGCGGGGCACCTGTGCAGCTTCTCGGGCGGGATGAGGCGATTTCCAAGACCGGCAGCAATTCTTTTTATGGGGCATTGCTTGATAAACGTGCCGGAACCATTCAGCCTCTGGCCTATGCGTACGGGCTTGCCAATGCAGCACTGAAGGCCGGAGCCCAATTGCATAACCAATCTCCGGTGGTCGGATTTGAAAAGACCAGGGATGGGTGGAAATTAGACACCCCGACAGGAACACTGACAGCAAAGTCAGTTATTATCGCTGTTCATGCCTACCCGAGCCATGCATTTAAATCATATAAAAAATCAATGGTGTCGATGAGCTTTTTTCAGTTTGCCACGCCACCGCTTTCAAAAGATATTCTGGAAACTGTATTGCCTGGGCGCCAGGGTGCCTGGGATACCAATCTGATTCTGTCTTCCTATCGCCTGGATGCTGCAGGACGACTCATTGTCGGCAGTGTGGGAACGGTGGAAGGCTTTGCCTATGATCTGCATGAAAACTGGGTAAAAAGAACAATTTCAAAAACATTTCCCCAGGTTGGAGATACACAGCTTGAATATGGGTGGCATGGCAGATTTGCCATGAACACCAACCATATTCCAAGATTCCATGTGCTGGATAAAAACATGGCAATGGTCACAAGTTATAATGGCCGGGGTATCGGTCCCGGGACCGTGTTTGGAAAACTTCTGGCCGACTATATCACAGGGGGTTCCCCGGAAGACATCCCATTGCCGGTTTCAAAAATTGAACCGATATGGTCCCGCAATCTTTGGGGACTCTTTTATGAAACCGGGGCAAGATTGTATCATTTTATCCAGCGGAGGATTTAAAAA
>JAHOYS010000178.1 GCA_019038815.1 Desulfobacterales bacterium
TTGAAGTTCCTCTTAGTTGTTCTGCTTCGAGTAAAGTAAAGAATCTGGGAAGGAAGGAATTTCATGATGAACCTTTCTTTGCCATTAAAATTAAGTTCTTTTCTCGTTTCATTTGCCTGCCCCGGGCAGTACAGTCAGCTGATGGATAAATTTAAACCCGATCAGACGCTGGAATTTTAAAGCTGCATGGAACCACCACCTGGCACTTTCCACATACATGGGTGGTTTGCTCCAGGCCTGACAGTTCTTCTGTTTCACTAAGATTTGAATTAAGTCTGGCCCAGCATTTTTTCCGATCTATTCCTGTCTTGGCAGACACGGCTCCTACAGGACAGCGCTTGACGCACACCAGACATTTATGGCCGTTTTTATGAAGACAAAGCTCCTTTTCAACAACCAAAGGGCTGTCACCCAGATCAGCCTGGGTAACAAGGCTGCCCAGGCGGCCGGTACAGCCTGATGGCGTTATGAACTGAGCATTGACACCAAAACGACCCAGGCCTGCTATATATCCCAGATGCTTATGGGACCAGCGGGCCATCAATTTCTTATGATCAAAATTATGCGTTGCCGGAACCAGAGCGCTTTTATATCCGGCATCCTCAAGAAAAAGTTTGATCTGCTCACACAGACTGTTAATCAATGTATTGGTGGATTCATATGCCAGTCCCCAGTTCCGGCAGGGAATATCCCCTTTATGATTTTCTCTGGCCAGTTCTTTGATAAAAGGAACAAAAAAAATAATCACAGACTTGCCGGTAGCCAGAAGATCTTTTGGAAGGACATGGTCATTTGCTGCAATTTCGGGCAAAATATCAAAGCGTTCATCTGTCTTTGCCGTAACCGCAAGGGGTGTACGCCAAAAATTTTTTTGGCCTGTGGCCTTTGGATAATCTATTACATATTGTTCAATCAATGCTCTTAAATCACCGGATGTAAAAGGTATTGCCATAATTACCTCTAAGTATCATTTATTACAAAAGCCCAAAAAAAATAATTTATCATAAATTATTTAAAAACGATATGGATAATTAATCACAAGCATGACGTGTAGCAAGTATTATGTTTCACCAATTTACAAAACTCTTCTGATTGCAATAGTTCTTTTCTCCCTTTCGGCGTCTGACAATTCATTCCAGTGTGTATCAAAAAAACCATCAAAAGACTCTGGGTTATCCTCCAGTTCAAGGTCTAACCATGACATGGCATTAAAATTGCCGGATGTATCTTCCTTCTCTGCAACCGCTACGACATCTCTGACATGTTCCATTAAACTATCTATTTTTTCTTTCTTGTCATGTTTTGATAAAAAAGGATCATATCCCGGTTTCTTATAAAGTATTCCCTGGCTATTAATTATATCTGGCTTATAAACCTTTTCAGCCCAATCAACCCGTTCGATTTCTTCAAATGTTACTGATACAGACATCTCTTTGCATTCTGCAATTTCAACAACATTTTTCACTATTTTCTTGGTAAGTTCTACCTTTTGATGTTCTGATCTTCCAGGATAAAGCTTAACAATTATGTGCGGCATATGGTTTCCCTCTATTTAAATATTCTATAAATGTCTCTTGATGCTTATTGAAAATTTAGACATGCTCCCCTTAATAATCCATCAGTTCCTTTCATGCGTTTATAACCTTGTTATGTTGTTGTTGCCACCATAAAAAATCTTTTACCATAATTCAGGTTTGTTAAGTGCTTCTACGCAAAACGAATTACCTTTAATCGGTTTAATTTCATCACTAACCAA
>JAHOYS010000279.1 GCA_019038815.1 Desulfobacterales bacterium
TAATGGCGCCGGTACTTAAATTTTCTCCCAGCAGGATAAAAGAAAAAAAGATTACACTGGGAAGATAGAGGCATTCCACAATGGCAACAAGGCCTGCAGCCAGCCTGTTTAAGGCGATGAAAAAGAAAAGATCTGCCAGCGTAATCCCGATAAATCCTGATACTGCCAGCAGCAGCCAGTCGTTGATGGGCTTGTCCGGGAAAAACGGGATATTCAGGATCACCATGGTCAGGGAGACCAGGATCAATGCCACAAAACTTTTATAGATATTCAGAGAAACAGGTGAAAATACCTCACCACTCTTTTTAAACAGGATCACAGCACTGGCCCAAAAAAAGGCCGATAAAAGTGATAATATGGAACCCAGCATAGTGATTACCCTTAATATCTGTTCAAAAGCCTTCCCTTTATATGGGGCAGTTCTTTTTGTTTATCCCGAAGTTCAAAAATGATAGTGGTCTGCTGGCTTTTTTTCTTATTTTGACATTCATACCCCAGGACCGTTGTTGCAGGCATGAAAATCGGCAGTTTAAAAGAGGCTTCAACAGCGACAGAATCGTGAATCCCAAATTTTTTTTCAAGGCTTGCAATAACCCTTGCAAGACTCCACATACCATGAGCAATAGCTTTTTTGAATCCAAAAAGTTTTGCCAGAAGAGAGTAGAGATGATGGGGATTGTAATCCCCTGAAACCAATGCATATTTTCTGCCGGTATCAGATGGAACAAACAAGGTTTCTCTTTTTGTTAAAATGGTTTCGTCTCGTCTCTTTGATTTTTTTTTCTTTTTTATCCGGCTTCTGGTAAAAAAGGTTGAGATGCCCTGCCAGACGACTTTATCGCCGGATATGGCTTCCAGGGTAAAATCGGTTTCAATCCCTTTTTCAGTTTTTTTAATACTTTCAAGTGTGCAGACAAGATCAAAGGTCTCATCGGTTGCCACAGGCCTTTTCTGCTCAAAAGATTGAAATGTCTGGATCAGTCCCAATGGATTGATGGGGAAAAAAGAGGATGTAATGAATCTGCCCAGAAGGCCGATGAAGAGTGTTTGCAAATAGGATATGGGGATGATATCGGGCCTGTCCTCTGAAAAGCTGCAGACAGTTCTGTAATTTGTGATCAGCTTTTTATCCGGCAGGTAGTTTTTTAAAATAATTTGGGTTCTGTTAACAATTGCATCGTCTTTAATTGTATTGGAGCGAAAGGGGGATATCAAAAGTGCCTTGAGAAAAACAAATTTCATGGAGGGCAGTTTTTTTATTTCCACAACAGTTTTAGGACTACCCAGTGCTATCTGTTTGATAGATTGATTATTTTTCATTTTATCTGCGTAAAAAAAATTTCTGCCATAAAAAATCATACTTTATCTTTGTCTGGACTTGAAGTCAATAAAGGGATTGGGGGAAAATATGAATAAAAATAGAAAGTTAAATGTAACTGGTTGTTAGGAAACAGTATTTTTTTTAAAAAACAGATTCTGGTTGACGATCGATATGGTAGAGTATAGTTTACAAAATTGTGAAACACACTAAAATTGATTTTAAACAGGAGAAAGTGAATGGATACAATAATGGATATTGTTAACAGGAGAGATCCTTTTGAAAAAGAATTCCACCAGGCAGTAACAGAGGTTGTTAAGTCTGTAAAACCGGTTCTGGATAAGAATCCGGAATACCGACATGCCGGGATTATGGAGAGAATCGTAGAGCCGGAACGTATGATTCAGTTCAGGGTTCCCTGGGTGGATGATCAGGG
>JAHOYS010000021.1 GCA_019038815.1 Desulfobacterales bacterium
GCTTTACTGGCATCGCTGGAGCCTGAAGTCAAAACTTCTGGACGATTTTTCAAGATCAATTGTGAAAAATGTAATGATCTGTTAAAAATAAATCATGAGAATAAGATTAAAAGACATCATTGATCTGGATTATTTCATCAGCATGGATAATACGCTTGATTCTCAGGAAGATATTCAATCAAGGGTAAGCAGGGATCGCAAAATTTACAATCAATGCAAGAGCGGGTTCCATACTGAGAAAACCCTTTTGTTTTCATGGCTGGCTTTCAGGAGAGAAGAATTTTTTCAAGATGCAAAGAAGAAGGAATTGGCCCTGCTGCCCGGCAGATTTTTTTCTTCCCTTTATACCTGGATGGTCTATGCCATGGTTTTCTCAGGGGGAATCGCAGGAATATCCCTGGCATATTCATTTCTTGCCTACCATGGAACCCGTCCGATCAATGTGACAATTTTTCTGGCTTTATTTGTTGTCTTACAGGTGATGCTGGTATTATTCGCCCTGACACTGATGGTGAAAAAGACAATAGGAACAAAAAACAGCAAAAACCGGTTTAGCAGTTCAATAGTTCATACACTGCTGTCATCTTTGTTTTTTACTGTATTGCCCAAAATTTTTAAAAAAAATCTTGATACCCTGGAATACACCTTATCTCTTATTCGGATGAAGAACAGGGCGTATAAAGCGCTTTTTTTCTGGCCGTTTTTTATTCTGACATCTGCGTTTGCCTTTAGTTTTTCAGCAGGCGCTCTTGGTGGAACATTTTTCAGGGTCGTTGTCAGCGATATGGCCTTTGGGTGGCAATCCACACTCATGGCGACAAGCGAGAAGGTCCACGATCTGGTTTCAATTGTGGCCCTGCCATGGTCCTGGTTTGTTCCCGATTCCCTTGCCCATCCAAGCCTTGAGCAAATAGAAGGGAGCCGGATCATTTTAAAAGACGGTATCTCTGTTCTGGCAACACAGGACCTGGTATCCTGGTGGCCGTTCATCTGCCTGGGAATCTTGTTTTATGCGGCTATTCCAAGGGGTATTCTTATGATTGCCGGGATATTGGCCCAAAGGCGAGCCTTAAGAAATTTTGATTTTGACAGGCCAAGATTCAGGCAGTTAATTATCAGGATGCAGTCTCCTGTCCTGGATATTAACGCCAATGAAACCCCGGTGAGCAAAGCAATTAAAAAAAATCCCATTCTTTCCCATGACAGGGATATAAAAGAAATGCCGGCCTCTAAACCCGGGCCTGACGCTTTAGGTCAAAAGGCGTTGATCCTTGCCTCAAAAAATGTCTTTTCTGAAGAAATAATTAAAAAGATCATCCAAAGGATTGGACAGCACTTGTTTTTTGATGTGAAGGAGATGATCTGGATCAGTTTTGATTATGAACATGATACAGATGCTGTCCGTCAGATAAACGTCAGTGATGCGGATCAGGTGATCCTGCTCCATGAAGTCTGGCAGCCGCCGATAAGAGGATTGCTCCATTATATTACACAGATCAAGGCAGCCATGCCCGAAGGCAGGCCCCTGTGGATACTGTTAACCCGGGATGCCGGGCAGGAAGATCTTGCAGTGGATAACAATGATATTAATTATGATGTCTGGAAAAAAGCAATATTTACACTTGAAAATCCCGACATTCTGGTGAAAAGGTTTATTTAGATTATGATACCGGAATTTGCCGTGCTGGGCCATCCCAATGAAGGAAAGTCTTC
>JAHOYS010000151.1 GCA_019038815.1 Desulfobacterales bacterium
TTTTTTGCTGAAAAGGGTTCGAAAATAGATATTACAACTTTAGAAGATGCGAAAAAAGTTGATAAAATCGGGTTGGTTCAAGGTTATTCTGTGGAAAAATATCTTCGCCAGCACGGGTTTACTAATATTGATACTGTCAGCGGCAGCGAGAAAACCAATCCTCTAAAACTCATGAATGGCCGGATTACCCTATGGGCAACCGTTGACCTGGTGGGGATTTACAATGCTAAATTGCAAGGTATTGATCCGGAAGACATGGAAATCGTCCATGTTATTATTAAAGATCAACATAAATATATTGCTTTTTCAAAACAGGTGCCTGATGAAATTGTACAAAAATGGCAGAATGTCCTGGATGATATAAAGCAGGATGGAACATATGAAAAAATTCTGGGTAAGTGGATAAAATAAAAAAATATTAACGGTTTATCAGCCAGAGGATTTTAAACAGCAATGAAAAATAGATTATCCATGAATTTATTGTTTTATATCGTATTGTGCAGTTTATGCTTTATATTGCTGACGACTGCCTTTCAATTGTACATGGATTATCGAAAGGATCTTGCTGCTGTTCAAGAGAACATCCAGTTTATCGAGAGCAGCTATCTTCAAGCCCTTGCGGTCAGTGCTTATGACATGGATGAAGAACAACTGAAATTGCAGCTTCAGGGTATTTTGCAATTGCAGGACATAGAATATTTAGAAATTATTGAGCCAAGAGCAGCCGGAGAAGTTACCATAGCTGCTCAAGGGAATCCAGACTCCAGAAAGGACATTCTTCATGAATTTTCTTTGGAATATTCTCATTCACCAGCGCAAACACTTAAAGCCGGAAAGCTGCGAATCACTGCCAGTCTGGAAGGTGTGTATCAACGCCTTTGGGCAAAAGCCTTGATAATCCTGGTATCAAATGCTGTCCAGATATTTCTTGCTTCTTTTTGTATTTTTCTGATTATTCAATTTTTCGTTGCACGCCACATTACCAAAATGGCAGACTATACACGGCAATTGAGACCAGATAAATTAGACCGTAAACTTATTCTGGATCATAACTCAGGAAAATTGTGGGATCAAGATGAACTTGATCAACTTATCGCTTCAATCAATGAAATGCAGATCAGGCTGTTTAAGGATATTGAAAAACGCAAGCAGACTGAGAAGGCGCTAAAGGATAGTGAACAAAGATTTAGATTTATTCTGGATAGCTTGCCGGATATGGTTTTAGAGGTTGATTCAGAATTAAAAATACTTTGGGCTAACAAAACAGCATTGAATTCTAATTTTGATGCGGTTGGCCAAACCTGTTATAAGGCGTTCCCTGGCAACGAAACTGTCTGTGAAGGATGCAACTGTATTAAGGCTCTTGATACTGGAAAGATAGAAATAGACATTATGCATCAATCAGCTTCCAAAGCAGGAAAAGAAAATTACTGGGAAAATATGGGAGTGCCGTTAAAAGATAGCAACGGCAATACAATTTCACTTCTTCAAATTTCCAGAAATGTTACCGACCGTGAATTGTCTAGAGTAAAGGAACTAGAATTTGAAGCTCGGCTCCAGCAGTCTCAAAAGATGGAATCCATTGGAACATTAGCCGGCGGTATCGCCCATGATTTCAATAACATTCTTTTTCCGATTTTAGGTTATACTGAGATGCTTTTAATGGACATTCCTGAAGACAGC
>JAHOYS010000105.1 GCA_019038815.1 Desulfobacterales bacterium
GTTTGCCGGAAAGAATCTTAAAATAAAAAAATGGGGACTGGTTGAGCAGCCCCCATCTGGCAAAGGTGATTTGAGATCGTCTTAAATTAATTAATTGTTATTTGTTTGATCTCTTCTTTGGTGTTGTCTTTTTTCAGGGTTAATTTAAGGACGCCATCTTTAAAATCTGCATCAACGTTATCGGTCAGAATATCATCGGAAAGACTGAATGACCGTTTAAAGCTTCCATATGATCTTTCTTTTTTGAAATAGCTGTCCTTTTTTTCTTCGTTTTCAAACTTTCTTTCGCCCTTTATGGTCAGGACCCTGTCTTCAATATTTACAGAAATATCCTCTTTTTTGACACCCGGCAGTTCAATATTGAGAACCACATTGTCTTTCTCGTTTAAGATATCTACTGCAGGGTACCAGGATTCCTCTGTTTTGGGTTTTGTGTTAAAAAAGGAATCATTAAATGAATTTCCCCAGAAAGCCAGTTCGTTCATTGGGTTGTATCTTACAAGTCTCATGTTTAATCCTCCGTTCAGGTTGTTTCATGTTCGTTATCTTGCTTCCATTTGAAACAAAATTAATCATGAAACAAAATGCGTCAAGTAAAATAATGGAATTTTTTTAATATATTACTAAAATAGATTTAAATTTAAAAGTAATATAACAGCATGAGATCTTATTTTTTTCTTCCGGATATGATCCAGACAACAGCCCAGACAAGAAAGACAGGTATGACTCCATAGGAAAGATAAGAAAGAACATTTTCATTCCATGGCTTTAAATAAAAGGCCATGATCATAGGATAAACAAGGGTCAGCACGATACCGAATCGAATTTTTGCAGGAAGGCGTTTCAGCTTTTCCGAAGAAGAACTCTTTTTTACAGGTTCCCCTTTAAACAGTCTTGGCAAAATCAAGATACAGGCAATCAGCAGCACTAAAACAAGAATTTCACTTATCCCGGTCAAGACTTACCCCCTTCATTCGGCTATGATTTAAATCTTAATTTTATTTCAAATATTACCCAATTTGTCAATGAACATTAAATCAAATATCCAGATCAGCCTTGTTTTTATTGACTTTTTAAGCTTTTAAGATTATATTGAAGAACATTAGATCTTTTACAATTTGGGGGCGAAATGGCTTCGACGGAGATTTTGAGGCCTGAGGTAGCATACCGAGTCTTTTGTCAGCTCGTAAACTTGGCAATGCATAAACATAATCGCAGATGATTATAATTACGCTGTAGCTGCGTAGAGCAGCTTCCGTTCTCCTGATATCCTTCTTGCAGATTTCAGATGAGGGCGTCGACTTTGCAAGACCGCCTTTTAAGGGCGTCTGAACCTTAAAGGTTGAACTTTTCAGACTATACTGTTTCGTATCCATCTCAAAGGAGACGTTACAGCAAAATTTAAATTTTGAGATAAGTATGTAGAAGCCTGGGTTGATCGTTTTCGGACGCGGGTTCAACTCCCGCCGCCTCCACCAACAATATTCAATAAATTTAATTAGTTACAATTTTAAAATCTGCTATTTTGCATGTGCAAAACGTGTGCAAAATATTTTGTAAGCAAATTGTCCGATTTTCATATTAGTCGGTCAACATTTGTTGTATTTTAAAAAAGCAATATAATCAAAATGATCAGCGTCATCTATAACACCCACCAGTATTGTCTCATTAATAAATCATA
>JAHOYS010000207.1 GCA_019038815.1 Desulfobacterales bacterium
GGAATATCCTGCCAAAGGGTCTTAATTTTTCCCATTTCCACGCTCACCTGTTTTTCGCCGGCAAGGGAGCAGGTCAGTATCCCGCCAAGGGTCTCAATCCGGATTTTTTTTTGACTGCATTCTTTTAACAGCAGCCATCCGATGCACCTGGTTGCATTGCCACAGGCTTCTACTTCCCGACCATCCGGGTTAATAATTCGGACAAAAGCGTAAGCAGTCATATTTTTTGGCGGTTCAACAATCAACAATTCATCAGCACCGACACCCTCATGGCGATCACAGATATGGACAATCTCTTCAATTGACGGATGATAGGGTTGTTCCCGGCCGTCAACAATAACAAAATCATTGCGCAGCCCATGCATTTTTACAAAGGGTCTGCCTGATGGTAAAAAGCCGTTTTTAGAATCTGAAAACCAGGGGATTTGCATAGGGTAATTTTCCTGCTTTAATGAAGTTAAGAAAATTGTCTAAAAAATCAAATACGAAATGTAATTCACTTTGTCAAGAAATTATATAAAGATTATTTGCTTCGATAATAATAAATAATTAAAAAATGATATCCTCTACTTCTGAAAGCCTCTCCTGAATACCATCCAGAGCATTTTTATGTATATCTTTTATATGTTTTTTAAGCACCCGGGTTGCTGTTTCAACATCTTTGGATTTAATTGCATCAAATATGGCAGTATGGGCATCGGCTGAATCTTCCGAAGGACGTGAGAATATAAGCTCCTGACCAAACCGAAGATACAGGAAATCAAACAGATGTCTCAGGATTAAGACGGATAAATTCTGACCGGATAATTGGGCTATGGACATGTGAAATTGAATATCTTTCACCAGTTTTAATTTTAAAGATCCTTTTTGGCAGGCATCAATATATTCATCCAGGGCGGTTTTAATTTTCTTTATACCCTGTTCATCAAGATTTAAAATGGTTTCTTCCAGCATTTTGGGTTCAATGGTGCCCCTGAGCTTATAGGCTTCATCAATTTCCCGGGATGTCACCTTTTCAACAAAAAATCCCTTGTTTTGTTCATGGCGTACCAGGCCCATGAATTCCATATGTTTCAGAGCCTGGACAACAGGTGTCAAACTCATGCTTAACCCTTCAGCCATCCGCCGGTACGGAATCTTCTGCCCTGGCTTGAGTTCATTTGAAAAGATCATCTTTCTTATATCGTTATAGGCGTCTCTTGTAAGATCTTTACCCCTGGAATTTTTAGTTTTCTTTTTTAAAATCAATCCATACTCCTTTTTGTATTCCATTTATAATTCAGTTTCTAAGATCATATTTTATTATGAATGTTAGCAATTAAGATCAAAAATGTCTACTGCTATCCTGATACTATATCAACTGATTCACCTGAGCCGGTTTAAAATAATAAAAAATTTTGTGTCTGATTTTGTATTACAAAATGAATAAAATTCATTTTACTTTTTTATTCCTTGACTTTGCCCTGAAATCTTTAATAGACTCACATGATCTCGTAGTTTTTTGAAAATCAACAATAGTTTTATTTTTTACAAATTTAACCTTTTGGGGGAGGAATTACACTATGGCCGAAAAAAAAGACAAACTATCAACTAAAAGAGTGCATCCCGGTGTTAAAGAAATGGAAAAAAGCCTTGCAGAAGGTAAATGCTCCCGCC
>JAHOYS010000129.1 GCA_019038815.1 Desulfobacterales bacterium
TAAATAAAGGAGGATAAATCATGGATTTAATTATAGTTGGAATGATTGTAGCAGGCGCAGTGATTTTCACCGTGAGAGGTTTTATTAAAAGCTATAAAGGAGAAGGGGATTGCAGTTGCAAAGACGGGTGTTCTTCCTGCTCTTCCAAAGGTTCTTGCAGTCCTGATTTTCCTATTGTAAATCAGTAATGTCCGGTTAGGTTTTTGCAGGGGGATAATACCAAATATTTTTTGAAAAAAATATCATTTTTTTATTGACAAGTATATCTAAAAATGCCGCGCGACTTGAAAATATAACCTTTATTTTCAAGGAGTTAAAATATGGCTTGCATCTCAATCCCCAAAAAGAAAATTCAGTCCCTGACCTTTGACAAATTTAATATCCCTCTGGTAAAGTTATTGCCATTTACGCCAGAATTATTATCAAGAGGAGATAGACCTTTAAAAATGACTTTTGAAGATCAGTTAAACGCCCTGGTGTACTTTCATCTTCAGGAGTACAAATCAGCCAGGCACCTGATTCAAGATCTGGAAGAAAATGAATTTGCCAAACAGAACATAGCTCCAGAAGACGGAATCAGCAGAAGTAGTTTTTCGGAGATAATCAATGGTCGAGGACTCAAACAATTACAATTCATTTTTGAAAATCTTTATAAGCAGGCTGTAGGAGTTCTTCCCAAAGAGCATGCACAGTTAGGAGATCTCGTATCCATTGATGGCAGCCTGATTGATGCAGTTCTTTCAATGTACTGGGCTGATTACAGAAAAAGTTCCAAAAAAGCGAAAGCCCATTGTGGATTCGATATTAACCACGGCATCCCAAGCAAAATTTTCCTGACTGAAGGCAATGGTGGGGAGCGACCCTTTGTCAGCCTTATTCTCTCAAAAGGCCAGACAGGCGTAATGGATCGGGGATATCAGTCACATAAGGATTTTGATCTGCTTCAGGATGAAAACAAGCATTTTGTCTGTCGTATAAAAGCAAAAACAACAAGAACTGTCCTTAAAGAAAACGCGGTTGATCCTGATAATTATATTTTTTATGATGCTGTGGTGCTTCTTGGCACGCCTATGCAAAATCAGACCCGGAAGCCTGTTCGAGTTATCGGTTATAAGATTGCCGGGGTTAAATATTATGTTGCGACTGATCGGCATGATCTGTCTGCTGAACAGATAGCAACTATTTATAAACTCAGGTGGACCATTGAAAATTTTTTCAAATGGTGGAAAGAACACTTAAAAGTTTATCACCTGATCGCCAGGAGTGAGTATGGCCTCATGGTTCAAATACTCGGAGGTCTCATCACATATTTGCTGATGGCGATATACTGCCGTGAGCAGTTCAATGAGAAGGTCTCAATCAAAAGGATTCGAGAATTGCGAACGACAATTCTAAATGAATTATTCCAAGGGCAAGATGGACCAACTACAGCTATCGGTGAAGACAATATTTTCAAAGAACAAAGAAAATCATTTGATGCAAAAACCTAACCGGACATTACTGATTGTAAATAAAAATAGCCTTTTACTCAGCTTTAAAATAAAATCTATACCGTTTTAGATTGATGGGGTAAATCATCTGGAACGGCATGGATTTTGCTTTTTAGGTTGTCAGAATGTAAAATAATACTATAATAGAGGTGATTTCCAATCCT
>JAHOYS010000013.1 GCA_019038815.1 Desulfobacterales bacterium
AAATTTACTTGAATAGGAGATTTTTCATTTAATTGCGATTGATCAAATATAATTGAATATTTCTTTACTCAAATTTGAAATATTGATATTGATTTTACTGATCAATATTTTAAATTGCTTCAGATTGAATACCATAATCTAATTGATCAAGTATTTGAAAAGGTGGGAACAGGATGGAAAAGATACAATTAATATCGCTTTGTATCGGATGCATATGGTAATATCAAAGATTATATTTATTCCCTGACAGACAGGGCAGATTGCTCGGGAATGGCTCAATATGTCTGAAAAAAAATGTTGTCTGCCGCTCATGCGGGCTTAAATATCATAATTCTGATGCATCTCACTGCAAACGCTGCGGAGTTTTTGTTTGTCAGGGATTTGACGGATAGGAGAAAAAATGGATACATTTATTATGAGCAAACTTCTTGAGACGGGACTTGCAGAACGCTATGCATTTCTGATTTCTCAGGGGATTTTGTTTCTCATAATGATTTTATGTGCTTTCGCAGCCCACAGCGCAGCACGAAAAATACTGCGGCATATTATTTTAAAAATCATTCAAAAAACCACAAATACTTGGGATGATACATTCTTAAAAAAAAATGTTTTCAAGAGTTTAGCACATCTTGCACCTGCATTTGTTATATTTTTATTTTCCGGGTTTTTTGAGGGCATTCATTTGAGTTTGCAGCGTATATCTATTGCATATATGGCTGTTACCGGTATTTTTGTTATCATGGCAGTTTTAAATTCTGTTGATGATATATACAAAACCTTCGTTGTATCCCGTGAAAAACCAATTACCGGGTATTTACAGGTTATAAAAATTTTTGTGTACATAATCGGGTTTATTATTGTATCCGGTGTGTTGATTGACAGATCTCCCTGGACACTGCTGAGCGGTATCGGAGCATTAACAGCAGTATTATTGCTTATATTTAAAGACTCGATTCTCGGGTTTGTTGCAGGAATACAGATTGCGGCAAACAATATGGTTCATATCGGTGATTGGGTTGAAATGCCGCAGTATAATGCTGACGGAGATGTTATTGATATATCGCTCACCACAGTAAAAGTGCAGAACTGGGACAAAACTATCACCAGTATACCGGTGTATGCATTTGTTTCAAATTCATTTAAAAACTGGCGCGGAATGAGTGAATCAGGGGGCAGACGTATCTGCAGGTCGGTAAATATTGATATCAGTTCAATACGTATTTGCACAGAGACTATGATTGAACGGTTTGAAAAAATTTATCTGATAGCTGATTATATACGTCATAAAAAAATAGAGATAAAAGCATATAACAAAGAGCACAGGATTGACACCTCAATTCCGGTGAACAGCAGACGTATGACAAATATCGGGACATTGCGGGCGTATATTCTTTTGTATCTTCGCAATCATCCGCAGATCAATCAGGAGATGACCCTTATTGTACGGCAGCTTGCACCGTCTGAAACAGGAGTTCCAATGCAGATATATGCATTTTCAAAAGATATCGTTTGGGCAAATTATGAAGGGATTCAGTCAGATATATTTGATCATATTATGGCAATTATTCCTGAATTTGATTTGCGGGTATTCCAGAATCCGACTGGTTCTGATTTCTCTAAAATTATTTCTTAGGAGGAGGCTATGAATCT
>JAHOYS010000414.1 GCA_019038815.1 Desulfobacterales bacterium
TATAACGTATTGGTTTAAAAAGACAAGGTTGTTTTTAATATGCTTCTTTAAAAAGTTTGGGTTATTGAGGTTATCAGGAGATTAACAAGCCTCTTTTTTTTAGAAGGGGTACAGGATCTACGATATGGCGCGGGAACCATTTTTTCTGATCCTCAGCGCCCAGTGCCATTGAAAGCAACTCGGAGAAATGAAGAACCGGAATGGGGTTTTCAAGGGCGCACCGAATCTCAAGATTCAGGTGACACATGGAACAGGCCGTTACCAGGCATTCTGCTCCGGCTTCCATTGCTTTTGAAATAATCTGGGTGACAACTTTTTGAGCAAGCTGTGGTTTTGCAACCGACAGGTATGTACCGCAGCACATATTTTTATATCCAAAGGGAATAATGTCAGCTCCAAGTTTTGACAGGGTCTTTTCCATGATCCCGGAATAATTATTTTCAAATCTTAAATCCGGCGGCATGGAGAGCATGCAGCCATAATAAGGAGCCACTTTAATCTTTTTTAATTTTTCTTTGGGATGGTCAATATAATCTTCCAGATGAACCCGGTTAAAAATCTCAAAAAAATGAATAATCTCAAGGTCTTCATCAAAGGGTATTCCCCATAAATTTTCATATTCCTGCTTTAAGATTTTGTCTTTTTTAATTTTCAGATACGTGGATTTGATGCGGATCAGACAGCTCGGGCAGGCGATCAGTAACGGGATTCCCTTTGGTGCCAGGGAAATATTTCTCATGGGAAGCTTTTCTGCCACATTTTGGTCAACACTGTGGGCAGATGATGATCCACAGCAATTCCAGTCTTCAAGCTCCTTAAGTTCGATATTCACACTATCACAAAACTTCAATAAGGACATGGTATTCTCATGCCCGGAAGCCTTGAGTGAACATCCCGGAAAAAATGAGAACCTTAGTCTTCCTGATTGACGGCTGTTCTCATTTATTGTTGAAGATTTTTTCAATGGCTTTTTTATCCTGAACTTTTGATGGTGTTAAATCCAGTTTTCTTTTTTTCAACATTTTAAGGCCCACCCCCATATCACTGAAAAGATCCATTTTCTTAAGCTTGTACCGCATCATGATTTCAAGTTTATGGGTTCTGCCGTATTTTTTTACCGTGTTCAATACTTCGTTATGAAAATTTAACACATCAGGCTCTGCGATTTTGATCCCTTTGTCAATTGCTTTATGACGAAGTCCATCCATAACAGCAGGTATATCAATCGCCATGGGGCAATAACTGCTACAGGTATTGCATCCCACACAGATCCATATGGTAGAGCATTTTAAGGCTGTTTCTTCAAGGCCCAGCTGAACAAGGCGAAGCACAGCATTTGGGGCATAATCCATGCCCTCTAAAAACGGACATCCGTTTGCACAGGATTGACAATGCAGACAGGCACTAAAATTAATCCCCGACTTGGTCTTTATTTCATCGGTAAACTCATCATGTCCGTTGCCAAGGATTATCATATAACTTTCCCGTCTTTCCAGAAGGGCGACATATCTCTCAATTTTTGAATCACTGGAACAAGGGCCGTAACGATAATGTCCATCTCCTCCTTTGTATTATAATGGGACAAAGAAAATCGGATGGAACCATGGGCTGATTTAAAGGGCACTTTCATGGCCAT
>JAHOYS010000335.1 GCA_019038815.1 Desulfobacterales bacterium
AAAACAATTCGGCGTCAGGCCCAGTATAAACCAAAATCATAAAAATGACGGATAGCTTGGCAAAGCTGGGTCTTTAGGGAACAGCCATGATCCAATTCTTCACACCTGTAAAATAATAATCAAGGTTTGAGTTGTTTTTAAGAAAAAAACTTTAATTTTTCTTTCGAAGAATTTTTAATTACATCATTAATTTCGTTTAAAACAGGACTTTTCCCATACAGGTCAAAAAACTCTTCGGTTGTGTTTTTTGCCTCACCTACAATTTTATCAGCCATAGTTACGATGGTTTCTTTCACGATTTTGTATTTTATTAGTGTGTCCTTGGAAAACCGTTCAAAGTGTTTGGGTTCTAAAAACTGGAAATGCCTTCCTCCACCTACTTTCATGGCCATTTTTTTTGCATAGGGATACACATATGTGGACAATAAATCATAGAAAGGTGCCAGGATTGTTCCATTTTCTCCGTGGATAAAGGAAATATTTTTTGCGTGAGCGTCAGAATTGCCGATCAGGCCGTTAAAAACTACAAGTTGTAAAAATCGTTTAGTATCTTTGATTTGAACAGCACTTTCATTTCTGATGAGTGAAAAACACACATCAAGTGTCGGGGTATATTTTAATTGGGCATTTACATTCAATGCCTGGCAGAAGTCCTCCTGTATCAGTCTGATAATCTGTCCGTTTTCTATTTTTCTGTCGTATCGGTCAATTATGTATAAAGGAATTTCATTTATTTTTATAATTTTAACATCAGGTACGAGCAGACCCATTCTTCTGGCCAGCATCATGCAGAAAGTTTCGTTTTCAACTGTCCCATGAAGATCTTTTATCGGAGTCTTTAAAATATGGGAAGAGGGTGCGCCGTTCATCGAGATTCCGATCTTATTATCTTTGAGTGAAACAGGAAGTTTTTCCTGGGCTCCCGCGAGAGAAAGCCTGATACCCGCTTGATCTGCCATAAACGGATTTTCAGGCAGCTCTTTTATTATTTTTGCCAAATGATCGTCAGCAAGGGTCTTGTGTGAATACATTGCGGGTTTTGGCGGCAAGGCACCATCTTCAAATAACGACACAGCACCGGCACAATCCCCTCCTACTGCCTTTATCATACTGAAAACAAAAGCGGCGCTGGTGATCCAGCCACAACTCACCAGCCTTGAGTTGGTTAACAAAAACGTTAAGCCTGCTCTTCACTTTGATGATCCTCAATATAACGGATTAGCCTGTGGTTTGCTTTTGGTATAGCAAATACCTCATACCCGAGACCTTTCAATACATTCAGGGCTTTTTCTAGCTGGACAGTCGGTTTCCCGTTTTCAAGATCTGACAGGAAACGGAACCACTACCTCTTGCGCTGTTTCATCTTTAGTGATCAACCAACGTCAGAACACCCATGTGACCATGTAATTCACACGTTATTCTTGTTTAGAAATAAATATTTACCTTGTGGATTGTTAATGGTATTGCTATATTACCAGTTAAAATTTACAAAAGAGGACTATTTTTTAGATGCCAAAATATCGATCAAGACATATAGAAAAAAAGTTGTTGCAGTATGCTGAATATTTCAAGGTGATATTGGTCACTGGCGCAAGGCAGGTAGGGAAAAGCACCTTGCTCCAGAATTTATTGCC
>JAHOYS010000268.1 GCA_019038815.1 Desulfobacterales bacterium
AGACTGGTGAACTCCTTAACTACAGACGGGGAAAGCTGGCCAAAGAAAGAATATACCCGGAAGAACGGGATGTCTCCAGGGAAGCACCAAAGGTTGGTGTTTTTGTCTGTCATTGCGGGGCAAATATTTCAAGTGTTGTTAATGTTCCTTCCACAGTTGAGTATGCTTTAACCTTACCCAATGTTGTGTATGCGACGGAGCAGATTTTTTCATGTGCAACTAATTCTGCCCAGGAAATAACAGAACTGGCATTGGAAAAAGGATTCAATCGTGTGGTGATTGCTGCCTGTTCTCCCAGAACGCTTGAACCCTTGTTTCATGATACTCTCAGAGAGGCCGGGTTGAATCAATATTACCTTGATATGGCCAATATCCGGGAACATTGCTCCTGGGTTCATGCCAAGCAAAAGGATGAGGCCACCCAAAAGGCACATGATATCGTCAGGATGTCAGTTGCAAGGGCGGCCCGACTGGAACCCTTAAAGGAATTTGATCTGTCGGTAAACAAGGCAGCCCTGGTGGTTGGCGGCGGTATCGGCGGTATGACTACCGCTCTCTCCATTGCCAGACAGGGCCATGAAGTACATCTTGTGGAAAAGAATAAAGACCTGGGCGGCATGGCCAGAAGACTTCACACCACCCTGGAAGGTCTGGATGTTCAGACCTATCTTGACAATTTGATTGGGGAGGTCTACCAGAATCCCCTGATCCATGTATCCCATGAGGCGGTTATCAAGGAAGTTGACGGTTATCTCGGAAACTTCACCACAACGATTGAAACCGAAGGGCGGATGAAAGAGATCAAACACGGAGCATCGGTTCTGGCCATTGGTGCTGAAGAATACAAGCCTACCGAATACCTGTACGGGCAGAATGAAAACGTGTTCACCCATATGGAGCTGGGAGAAGAGATTGCCAAAAGCAATGAAGCCGTTCTAAATGCTGAAGTTCTGGTCATGATCCAGTGTGTTGGCAGCCGGAATGAGGAAAGAAACTATTGTTCAAGGGTATGCTGCGGTCATGCGGTCAAAAATGCCCTTCATCTGAAAAAACTCAATCCGGAAATGAGAATATATGTCTTGTTCCGCGATGTTCGAACCTATGGATTCAGAGAGGATTCGTACAGAGAAGCCATGGAGCAGGGGGTTCAATTTATACGGTATACCCCGGAAGACGCTCCAAAGGTTGAAGAAGCCAAAGAAGGCGGCAAAGATGTGATCAGGGTTACCGTGCCCGATCCGATTCTGGGCCAGAGACTGGAACTGGATTGTGATGTCCTTTCTCTTGCTGCTGCTGTTATCCCGGCAGAATCTACTACTGAAATGGCCGGTATGTTCAAAGCCGCGCTAAGTGAAGACCAGTTTTTCAAGGAAGCCCATGTCAAGCTTAAGCCCGTTGAATTTGCAACAGATGGTGTGTTCCTCTGCGGAACAGCCCATTATCCCAAGCATATTCCGGAAACCATTAACCAGGCATATGGTGCTGCCGGAAGGGCACTGACTCTTCTGGCAAAAGATACGGTGACCACTTCAGGGACCGTTGCCAGAATTAATTACAAAACATGTGTAGGCTGCCAGACGTGTATGCCCCTGTGCCCCTACGAGGCGATATCGTACAATAGTG
>JAHOYS010000289.1 GCA_019038815.1 Desulfobacterales bacterium
AGACCCAAATTTTAATTTTTATCATGTTCCATAAAAAAACCTTGTACAACAAATTATTTGCTGTACAAGGCTGGTTTGATCTTAAAATTTACAATATATAAATTACATGGCAGATTCTGGGTGGAATACATCCACTTCTTTTAAATCCTTGCCAAGATATTCTCTCTCGTTTGGACCCAGTATACCCAGAGAAAGGTTTAAGAGTGTCCAGAGATGAACAGTTTCCCATGCGTGGTCATTGACGTCGGACATATCATGCACCTGTGCATGGCAGTTATGGCATGGTGTGATGCAGTACTCGGCCTTGGTTGCAAGAATCTGGTTGGCCTTGGTCTGACCATAAGCCCGTCTTTGCTCCTGGAAGCCGGCCTGGAGGAATCCTCCACCACCGCCACAGCAAAAATTATTAGATTTATTAGGCGTCATGTCAACAAAATTTTCTTCGCCAACAACTGCTTTGACAATATATCTTAAGTCATCTGCCACAGGGTCACCCAATGTTTTTCTCACCAGCTGACAAGGATCCTGAACCGTGAATGTGACTTTTCTGTCTTTGTTCCAGTCGGAAGAGGGTTTGAGCTTGCCTTCCCTTATCCACTCTGCATAGAGTTGAATGATGCTTTTGATTTCAAAATTGTAAGGGATATTGAATTTTTTCAGTCCTGCCAGGACTGCGAAGAGTTCGTGCCCTCACTCGGTGTTGAGCCAGACTTTACAGCCTAAGTCCTCCACAGCTTTTACCTTGGTTCTGATAATTTTTTCCCAGGATTCATCTTCGGCCATGAACATGCAGTAGTTTTCTGCGGCCCATCCTTTTGTGCCATAGGTCCAGTCAGCACCGGCAAGGTGCAATATCTTCCATAAGGGAACCATTTCATCGGGTTCTGTTACAGGTTCTCTTGAGTTCTGGTTCAAAAAGTAATACGCACCCTCTCTGTTTACATCTGCTTTCATCTCTTCAAACTCAGGCTGTGATTCCTGGTACTCCTCAAGAACATCTTCCACAACAAACTGAAAATCTTCTTCATTGGCACCCATGGCGGAACAGGTATCGTTTCTCAATGCCATGTCACAGGAGCCTCTGATCCCCTTTGGTTTATCCTCTCTGGGCCATTGAGCCCTTGCATTAAAAACAAGCTGGGGTATATTAATTTCCATGGGGCAGACATAAATACATCGCATACACATGGTACACATCCACGCCCAGTTGCTGCTCAAAATCTCTTCATCCATTCCAAGGGCCGCCATTCTCAGGAACTTTCTTGGATCCATCCCTTCAAGACCGGTTGCAGGGCAACCTGATGCGCATGCACCACAGGTCAGGCATGCATTCAGGTTTCCACCATCCGGCAGAAGTTTCATTACCTTATCTTTAAAGGCGCTTTTCCTTGTGCCTCCAATTTTAATAGCTGTATCTGTCATGCTATTGCTCTCCTTAATCGATATAAAATTCAAAATATTTTTCAATTTGCTGCAGAGTTCTTTTGCTGCAGAGCCCATATTTTTCAGGCAATGTATTTTCTCTCTTATTTTGTCATTTATGTCAACCTTATTTTAATCAACCGCATGTAAAATAAAAAATTGCTGCTTATTCTTG
>JAHOYS010000296.1 GCA_019038815.1 Desulfobacterales bacterium
CATGTGTTTCAAGGGAATATCCTTTGATTTTTACTGCCGGAAGGGATGAATTCTACGCAAGGCCACTGACCCCATGTGCTATTGATCCAGCGCCTCACGTATCTTATGGGCAAGAACCGTCATCACAATCGGTTTCATTAAAAACCCCTTAATGCCCAGGGATGCCGCCTTTTCTCCAGACATGGTCTCACTGAATCCTGTGCAAAGCAGTATGGGAATACCAGGGCGTATCTTGATCAGTTCAGCTGACAGCTTATCTCCGGCCATGTTCGGCATTGCCATGTCAGTGATCACAAGATCAAATTTATCCGGGCTGGACCTAAAAGCCTCAAGGGCTTCGATACTGCTGGTACGAGAGACAACCTGATATCCCAGGCGCTCCAGCATCTGTTTTTCCATTGTAAGAATTGCTTCTTCATCATCTACCAGCAGGATTCGCTCTGTGCCGCCCCGAACGGGTTCTTTAGTCGGGGTCTCCAATTTTTCAAAAGAACTTTTTTCTATTGGAAAATAAACCGTGAATTTGCTTCCTTTACCAGGTTCGCTGTAAACATGGATCGCTCCTCCCATGCTTTTAACAATGCCGTGGACAACTGAAAGCCCCATTCCAGTACCCTTGCCCTGTTCCTTGGTGGTAAAAAAAGGATCAAAGATTTTCTGGGTTATATTTTTATCCATGCCTGTGCCTGTATCAGACACTGTCAGGCAGGCATAAGCTCCGGGCTCCATATCAGGGCTTATAATGTCATACTGACCCAGTTCGACTTCTTTGAGACTTACACTCAATTCCCCGCCGTCATCCTCCATGGCATGAAAGGCATTGGTGGCAAGGTTCATGACAACTTGATGAATCTGGGTGGGATCAGCTTTGATCACACCACAGTCTGTTTGGGTATCCTGTATGATATCAATTGTTGTGGGGATCGTGGACCTGATAAGTTTTAATACTTCCTTGACAACAGGCTGCATTTTCATCAGGATCAACTCGGTAGTATCCTGGCGGGAAAAAGTCAGGATCTGTCTTACCAGGTCCTTGGCTCTCAAGGCACTGGTAAGAATTTCATTAGCACCATCCCGGAGCGGGCTGTCTTCAGGAATGTCTGCCAACAACATATCTGCATGGCCTAAAATGGGAAAAAGAATGTTATTGAAATCATGGGCTATCCCGCCTGCAAGGGTGCCGATGGTTTCCATCCTTTGGGCCTGGGCTACTTGTTCTTGAAGTTTTTTGACTTTTTTTTCTGATAAAACTTTTTCAGTTACATCTCGTCCGATACCGCTGATGTAAGGTTCACCATCATCCGGCTTGACAAGGGAATTTTTATACTCAATATAAACTTTTTCCTTGTTTTTTTTGAAATAACAACTAATGCCATCATGATGCCCCTGTTTCTTGATTACTTCCAGATACCGGCTGTTAAAAACAGATTGAAGTTCCGGTTTCATGAAGTCAGCTGCACTATGGCCTATAAATTCAACCATGTTATAGCCAAAGAGTCTTTGCAACGCAGGATTTGCAGAAAGAAAACGTCCTTCCAGATCCTGTGTGTATATAAGATCATTAATTGAGTTAAAAAGGTCCTGGAATTGTTTTT
>JAHOYS010000362.1 GCA_019038815.1 Desulfobacterales bacterium
TCTCTAAATTTTTTCGACCCACCATTTGCAGGATGTCTTACTTTTTCTACATTCAAATCAAGGTTTTGCAATATGGCTTCAGCTTTATTCCCTATAGCAATAACCTTTTTAAATTTAATAAAACCCAATAACTCAACCAACACTCTTTCACCCTCTTTAATTTCCACATCGCTTGGAGTCCTATTGGACAGAATGCCATCAGAACTATCATAGGGATGCCAGGGAAACGCATTCCAAAAGACAAATTTTCGGGTATCTAATTTGCTTTCTATCAATTTTTGCCAAATAATAGTTGCCGTAGGTTCAGTGAAACCATACTTTTTAATATTGATCTTACTTGTCCTAACCAAAACTGAATTGCTAACGTGAGTCGGTAAAATCCCTAAATCCGATTTATGACCAAGAATAATTCTTTCCGACGTCATTGGAATCCCTGAAAAATGTCCTCCTTGATAACCTAATGCTTCTGCAACCAATAAATATTCCGCATTAATTCTTTCATCAAAATAATGCTTTAAATTATTCAATCTTTGTTGTGGAGATGATTTATCAATGTCATTTTCAAAATCAAGATCGAACCAAGGATTAAACACTCGGTCAGTTTTTTTTCTTTTTAAACTGTTAAAAAAATTATCCATTATGCTTTTTGCCCAATAATGTTATATCCTCATTAAGAACGATTAAATATAAATCAACATCCTTTTTAGATGTTTATAGGTTTACCAAAATCCTTGTAATCAAACAAGGTAAGTGTAATAAACTCCAGATTGCAATATCTTTTCTTTAGGATAAAAAAATATGACTCAAAAACAAAAAATTGTTACTGTACACTTCAAGGGCGGAGAAAAATCTAAAGGGATAGCGACAGGAAATAATGCCGCATGGATATGTAAATGTGGTCGGGTTGAGCCTCTTTTGGGACGATCAGGATTTCTAAAAGGTGTCTCCAAAGGATTTCGCATTGATTGTCCGAATTGTGAACGAAAATTCTTTGTTGTGCCAGAAGGAAAGGATCAGGGTGCCGTCTTGAAAGTTATTGAGATCGACTAATGATTAAAAGTGAAACAGAGGAGACACTCTTACAGGATCTTAATTTTTTATTCTCGCCCTACCCTCTCTCATTCCTTCAATCCCCTCAACAATCCAGTAACTGCTTTACCCTCAATCACATTTTCACCGTCCTGATTTTCAATCCAGCTTTTTATAACAATCTCTTCTTTGTCCTGATCAATCTTCACAATTTCAAACCAGGCACAAAGAGTGTCCCCTATAAAAACAGGACGTAAAAAATCTAAACTCTGTGATTTATAAATAGCACCGATACCTGGAATATGCATTCCCACCAAAGTTGAAAACAATGATGCTGACAGCATACCATGGGCGATTCTTTGGCCGAAGAATGTCTGCGTTGCAAAGGATTCGTCAACATGGAGAGGATTGGTATCACCTGTAATAGCGATAAAATGGGATAAATCTTCTTCAGTTATTGTTTTTGTTAAGGATGCTTTTTGTCCGACTTTGAGATCATTGAAAGTTGTCAGTTGATAAATCATGGACTTAATCCTTTTTATCGGGAATTATTTTATTGGTGCCAT
>JAHOYS010000316.1 GCA_019038815.1 Desulfobacterales bacterium
CCATTACTCTTTCCTGCGATTCTACAGGCAAGATCGGTAAAAAACTGACCGGTTTTGGTGACCTCCATAAACGCCCCGAAAATGACAAACAAGGCCACAAAGGTGGCAGAAACTCCGGTAATGGAGCCAAACATACCGGCATCGGTAATCAAAAATTGCATCTCAACAATTTCTGCAAAAACAACGGGCTTGGCATAAAATACACCGGGAAGATATGGCGCTGCATAAAGATAGGCAAAAAAACCGACAATGAGATATGCCATGGCCGGGACCACTGCCCGTCGAACAGCCTCCAGGAGCAGGACAATCATCAGCGTACCCAAAACCAGTTCAATGGTCAGAACATCGTCCACAAATTCCAAACGTTCGGTGAGCCGTTCATGAAAATATACAATATAGAGTGGTGGAAAAATTGAAATAAGTGCAAGAAACCAATTGAAGATTCCCACTTTTTCTTGGACCTGCTTCTTGAATGCCGGGAAGAGGACAAAAGCAGCCGGCAGCAGGAATAAAAGATGGATTCCCCGCTGGATACGAGGCTGAAAAATTCCCACAGTGGCTGTATATAGTTGAAAAATTGAAATAATAACAAGCCAGGTCCCAATGGCTTTGTTCTGCCAGGTATTAAGATTTTTCATGAAGAATTCCCCGGAGTTGGGACAGGGCTAAAATAAATGCCCTGTCCGTGTTAAAATATAAGACCGTGGTCAATTCACCTCTTTTTTATTTCATGTGACCCGCATCTTTATAATATTTTTCAGCACCCGGGTGAAGGGGAAGCGCCACATTTTTCCATCCGGTTTCAGGCTTAAAATTTTTATTCGCCGGGTTGATTTTGTATAATTCATCTGTATTTTCACAGATGATTTTAATAATGGTGTAAGCAATATTCTCCGGCACATCCTTATTGATGATCATCTCACCTGCAGATACAACCGTGGGCACATCAACCGCCTGACCCTTGTAAGTGCCTTTAGGAATAAAACTTCTTCCTGAATCCCGGGAGAGTGTCCCAAGTTCTTTGTTAAGATGGTCAAGACATGCATCCGACAGAGCAATAAGAGAAGAGTCCCTGCTAACGCTCATCTCTGTGATGGCTGCACCGGGAAGGCCCAGATGTGTGAATACAAAATCCACATGTTTATCTTTATAAAGGTTGACCATATCTGAATAGACTGCATGGAAAACCTTGCCGCCGGCTTTTTTGATGTCATCCAGGGAAATGCCGTAAAAGTCCAGGATAGTGTTCATCAAAGGCAGATCGGATGTGCCTTTCATGGGAGCAGCCAATTTGATTTTCTTGCCTGCCTTGACCAAATCGGCGAGCTGGGTCATAGTGGTGATACCCTTCTTCTTGGCACCCAGAACATGGATGTGATAGATTCCAAAAATACCGCCCAGGGAACGGACATTAGGATTGGCTTTTTTATAAACCGGTGCCAGTCCTTTAAATGCCATTTTGTCTACAAACGTAATGCCCCAGCCAACATCATCCTTATGCCTGGAGACTCGAACCGGATTGACCACGCCGCCGCCGGGAACGACTTTCAGGATCAAATTGGGTTCTTTTTCTGCGATCAT
>JAHOYS010000148.1 GCA_019038815.1 Desulfobacterales bacterium
ATGAAAACCTTTTTGTCCTTATTTTATTGATCTGCCTTCAATTTCATGGAAAAGTTGAGCAGCTTTTTCCCTCGCATCTTTGAAAACGTCCAGTCCCAATGGAGTAATGGAGTAATATTTTCTAACCTTGCCGCGTACAATTTGTTTTTCTTTTGTAAGCAGGCCGCTGTATTCCATCTTATTCAAGAGAGGGTATAGGGTGCCGGGGCCGATATTGTACCCATGTTTTTTAAGCTCTTCCATCATCCAGGCTCCGTAAACAGGCCTCTGCTTTGTGTGCCGCAGGATATGCAACTGGACAAAGCCATGATAAAGTTTTTGTAATATTTCTTTTTTCATTTGATAAGCAAGGCCCTTTATCTGCCAAATATTAATATTGAGTTTCGATATCGATAATTGATAAAGTAACTATATTTTTCAACCCTGTCAATAAAAAATTGTAAAATGACGCAAACCCAAGAGGGAATTCATGTCAGGGGAGTTACAAAGATAGATCGGGTTATGATGTTGCATTTTAAAGAATTACTCTGTATTTTAGGGCTTTAACCTGAATCATAGCAGAGAACCCATGAAATTTGACACATACCATATATCATCCGCTATTAAAAGAAATCTGTCAGGGCTTGGATTTAAACGTCCCACAGATATCCAGTATAAGGCTATTCCTTCTATCATGAAGGGAGAGGATGTGCTTGCCATTGCCCAGACAGGCACAGGGAAAACTGCGGCATTTGCCATTCCCATAATTGACAAGATCCACAGGGCAAAGAGCTCAAAGCGATCCTCAGGGATTAAATGTATTATCCTGGTGCCCACAAGGGAGCTTGCCTCTCAAATTGGATCCGTGTTCGATGATCTTTCAAAACATACCAAGACAAAAACATTTGCAGTTTACGGTGGAGTTGAACAGGACCCTCAGATTAAAAAGCTTGCCGATGGAATAGATGTGCTTGTGGCAACCCCGGGACGAATGTTTGATCTGATCAACCAGGGGGCTATCAGTCTGAAGCGAGTGGATACCCTTGTACTTGATGAAGCTGACCAGATGCTGGATCTTGGATTTATCAATGATATCAAATCAGTAAAAAGAAAACTTTTTAAAAAACATCAGACGCTTTTCTTTTCTGCAACAATTAATAAGGAGATCAAAAAACTTGCCTTTTCCCAGGTGAAATCTTCTGCCATCAGGATTCAAATCTCCCCGGAAGATCCGGTTTCAAAAAACGTATCCCATTTTGTCATGTTTGTTGAAATGGATGATAAACGCTTTTTTTTACGAAGATTTATCAGTGACAACCCGGGAGCAAGGATCATTGTCTTTGTCAGAACCAGGGTTAGGGCGGAACGGGTGGCAAAAGCTCTTGAAAGGGGTGACATAAAGGCTTCAACCCTTCATGGGGAAAAAGATCAAAAGGAGAGGACAGAAGTGATGTCCCTTTTTAAGCAGGGCAAAACAAATATTATGATTGCCACGGATGTCAGTGCCAGGGGCATCGATATCCCCGATGTTCACTATGTCATTAACTATGACCTTCCAGAAAAGAGTGAGAATTATGTCCACAGGGTGGGAAGAACAGG
>JAHOYS010000213.1 GCA_019038815.1 Desulfobacterales bacterium
ATCGGATGTGGCATGGCCCGCCCCGTCAAAGCCCCCAGGGGCACGCAACTTCATTGCAAGGGATGGTACCAGGAAGCAGCCATGCGTATGCTTTGCAACAATCTTGATCCTGACAATGCTGAAAATCCTGATGAACTGATTGTCTATGGCGGTCTTGGCAAAGCTGCAAGAAACTGGGAATGCTTTGACGTTATTATCAGAACCCTGCTGGATCTTGAGAATGATGAAACCATGCTGGTCCAATCAGGCAAACCGGTCGGTGTGCTGAAAACCCATGAAAGTGCACCCAGAGTTTTGATTGCCAACGCAAATATTGTTCCTCAATGGGCTAACTGGGATACCTTCCATGAACTGGACAAAAAAGGCCTGATGATGTACGGCCAGATGACTGCAGGGTCATGGATATATATCGGCACCCAGGGAATCCTCCAGGGGACCTATGAGACTTTTGCCTCTTTGGGACAGAAACATTACAATTCAGATCTGACCGGAAAAATTGTCGTAACAGCAGGGCTTGGGGGCATGGGCGGTGCGCAGCCCCTTTCAGTTACCATGGCAAATGGTGTTGCCATCTGTATCGAGATTGATCCCGGCCGCATCGAGAAAAGGCTTGGGAAACGATATCTGAACATTGAAGCATCGAACCTTGATGATGCTATCTCAAAAGCCGGAGAAGCTGCGAAGGCGGGCAGGCCCCTTTCCATCGGTCTTTGTGCAAATATAGTGGATATCCTGCCGGCCATGATTGAAAAAGGATTTATTCCCGATGTCATCACTGATCAGACCAGCGCACATGATGAACTTAACGGATATTTTCCCCAGGGGCTATCCTTTGATGAGGCCTTAATTTTAAGAAAAACCGACCCTGAAAAATATAAGGACATGGCTTTAAATTCCATGGCTGACCATGTAAGAGCCATCCTTGAAATGAAAGAAAAAGGTGCCGTTGCCTTTGATTATGGTAACAATTTAAGAGCTCAGGCAATGAAACGAGGCGTTGACAATGCCATGGACTATCCGGGATTTGTTCCGGCTTATATCAGGGAACTTTTCTGCCAGGGCGAAGGGCCTTTCAGATGGGCCGCCCTTTCCGGTGATCCCGAAGATATAAAGGTAACAGACCGAGAACTTATTAAACTTTTTCCGAAAAAAACCAAAATGATTAACTGGCTGAAAATGGCCGGAGAAAAAGTAGAACACATGGGTCTTCCCACAAGGATTTGCTGGCTGGGATATGGTGAAAGAGAAAAAGCCGGCAAATTGTTTAATGATCTTGTCAGGGATGGAAAGGTTAAAGCACCAATTGTAATCGGCAGAGATCATCTGGACTGCGGATCGGTTGCCTCCCCGTACAGGGAGACCGAAGCCATGAAAGACGGGTCTGATGCCGTGGCAGACTGGGCTTTATTAAACTGCATGACAAACGTGGCCTCGGGTGCTACCTGGGTATCCTTCCATGACGGTGGCGGAGTCGGTATTGGATATGCCCTCCATGCCGGTCAGGTTACTGTGGCCGACGGCACAACCGAAGCAGAAAAACGCGTTACCACAGTTCTTCGGAATGATCCGGG
>JAHOYS010000323.1 GCA_019038815.1 Desulfobacterales bacterium
TGGAAAACCATTACAGGATCGATTTCCATAATTGAAATTCGGACAATTTCAACCGATACCTGGCCAAGCTTCCCTCGTGCAGGTGCTGTAAGGCATCCTTTACCATTTTCTTGAAGGCTTTCCGATCCTTTTCCCCTACCCTTCCATATGTAAATTGCTGAATAGTATTGTCAGATGGCGTCTTAAGATCCCGAACAATTGCCTGTACTGCCAGAATCAACGCCTCCCGATAGCGGATACGCAAAGGGTCCGGGTCAGCCAGGATTTGAGTGATAGCAAGGTAACGCTGGCAGGAGCGTTCATAAGCCCAGACAAATACATCCCGAAGTAAGTCAACCTGGTTAAATTCATACACACCCAGAATGCCTTCCACATAGGCCTGTTCAGGCAAGTCTATAAAAGAAAGGGGGCATATGTTGTTTAGAATAAGTGAAATGTTCGCTCCCAGCCGAGAGACACGCTTGTTAACATCCTCGAAAGGTTGTAGATATGGCAAATGAACCATCACGAAAAAGGCCTGCTCAAACGGGTCTGGAATAGCTGCAGCTTTTTGTAGAAACAAATGAAAACAGTCTTCCAGAACCTGGGGCATGGCCAGCGGAAGAAAGACCGATCCGAAAATGTCTACTGGTCTACGGCGCAGCCGCCCGCATGCGTCTTCGTCAGGGAGCAGGTTTTCCGACAGGATAGCGTGCAGGTTGAGAAAGGTAAAAGAATTGAATCCGATCTGATCGGCCTCCTGAATGAGCATTTCAATGGCTGCCTTGTGATTCAGGATCATCTGGGTTTCATGTATGTCTTTACCCTCTGCTTCCTGACCGAATTCGATCAGGTTTTTGGTATCTAACCGGTTATAAGTGTTTCCTTCCAGGCGGGAAGAAGCCCATGACAGGTCAATCAGCAGCCGGTTCAAAATATCTCGGGCATAGGTTCCTGCAGGACGTTCTCTCACAGGTGTGTGGCCCATCTCATGGAACTGGGCACGCAGGGATTCGGAAAGATAGAAAGTAACGCCCGGGTCGTAGTCTTCCAAAAAGGAACGCTGATATCCGATCGGTTTACGCTGCATCAGCGGTTGCCGTACAAGGTCTCGAATGATGCTGCCCTCCGGTGAGACCGGGACATAACTTTCCGTTTCGCCTCTGATTGAAGATTCCATGGCTATAGGCTCAGCCGTGATGGCCCCGCTGGGGACGTGCTTGTAAACCAGTGCCATGCTTTCGCCTTCAGTTGTGATGCGCCTGCCTGCCAGAAGGCGTTCTAAACGGCGCTGTAAAGTACGACGATGGAGGGCTTTAGACAAACGATGAGCCAGTACTCTCTCCAACGCTGAAATCCCAATTCCTTTGGGATATTCTGAAATTATCCGTTCGATCAGATCCAATTCTTCGACAGGCACGACACGTGGCATGAGCACCTCTCCATTAAAAAACTTGTACAAAATAAATTTGTATGCCACTTATAGTGACGTACAATAATAAAAAACAACATTATTATGTCACGCTTTTGTGTCGCACGTCAATATGAAACATATTTCATGAA
>JAHOYS010000346.1 GCA_019038815.1 Desulfobacterales bacterium
ATTTCATTTCAAACATTTTACAACTCAATAAAAATCTAAAGTTTTTTACCATTTTAATGAATCCAAGTAAAGGGAAAAACTTATCTTTCTATTATCATTGCCATGCCCATACCACCACCGATACACATGGAGATCAGGCCTGTGGAATAGGATTTTCTTTTCATCTGGTTAATGGCGGTAACCATCTGTCTTGCCCCTGTGCATCCAATGGGATGACCGATTGAAACTCCTGATCCAAGTTCATTAGGTCTTTCCACATCAATATTAAGTTCTCTCATACATCCGATAGCCTGGGCAGCAAATGCTTCGTTCAATTCAATCAAGTCAATATCATCAATGCTCATACCGGTTTGTTTCAACACTTTTTTAACCGCCGGCACAGGGCCCAGACCCATGTATGCAGGATCAAGTCCACCAGCTGAAAAACCTTTAATCTTTGCCAGTTTTTCAAGACCTAAGTCATCAGCCTTTTCTTCTGTCATCAAAAGAACAGCAGCTGCCGCATCATTGATTCCCGAGGCATTCCCTGCTGTAACACTTCCGTCTTTTTTAAATGCCGGACGAAGCTTTGCCATTTTTTCCATGCTGGTTGCCATGGGTCGCTCATCCTTATCAACAATGGTATCACCCTTCCAGGACTTGATGACCACCGGTGCGATTTCTTCGGCAAATGTGCCGTCATTCACAGCCGCAAATGCTCTATTATGACTCAATAAGGCCAGTTGATCCTGTTCTTCCCTTGTGATACCATATTTTTCGACAATATTTTCAGCAGTAAGACCCATGTGGTATCCATAAAAAATTTCATATAATCCGTCAAAGACCATCAAATCATGGACGGGTCCGATACCGGTCAGTTCCATTCGATGTCCCCATCTGGCCTTGTTCAATGCCATGGGTGCATTGCTCATGCTTTCCTGGCCGCCTGCAAGGATCACTTCTGCCTGACCCGCCATAATGGCTTGAGCGCCAAGAGCAATGGCTTTGAGGCCTGAACCGCATATTTTATTTATTGTAAAGGCCGTGCTCTGTCTTGAGATTCCGGCTGCGATCATGGCCTGCCGGGCTGTATTCTGGCCCTGCCCTGCCTGGAGGACATTGCCCATGATAACTTCATCGATAAATACAGGGTTTAAAGAATCATCATAATCATAACCTTTTTTTTCAAGATCAATCATACCCTGATCTTTTAATGTATCCGGCGAAAATTCATCCTGGGCTGCATCTACAGCGGGTTTTAACCCGACTCTTTTAAGAACATCTTTCATTACTATTGTACCCAAGTCAACCACAGGTACACTTTTCAAGGAACCGCCAAAAGATCCCACAGGCGTTCTGACACCACTGACAATAACAACATCTTTCATTTAAAGCCTCCATCAATATTAATTTTTTCTTTATTAGCAGTTACATTTTAACTACATCATAGAATCAATAACAAAGAGACAAATAAAAAACAAGGAAATATAACATGTGTTTCAAGGGAATATCCTTTGATTTTTACTGCCGGAAGGGATGAATTCTA
>JAHOYS010000402.1 GCA_019038815.1 Desulfobacterales bacterium
TTTTCTCTCAGTGTCTTTAGTTCGGTTTCGGTGGGGGGCACAGCCTGGCTTGCCTGGGAAATATTTACAGAAAACTGCATATTGTCCAGTATTGTTTCGGGAGTAACCCCTGGATAGTACTGATCCAGATACATTTCACCGCTTGTGGAATCCATCCGCATCACCGCCATGTTGGTGATGACAACGTTAACCCCTCCTGGCCGCAAACCGGCAGCTTCTCTGGAGCCATTGCCTTGCAGCTGTCCGGGACTGGTAAGATAGTCCAGCTTTTCAACAAACTTACGCTTTTCATGCTGCATGAATGCAATACACCTTGGAACAAATGAGGCCACGTCACATCCGCCTCCGCTGCCTGAGAACCTGGTTTCAGGCAAGTCGTAATCCCCGATGGCAGTTGTATTAAGATTGCCGTATTTATCTATCTGGGCCGCACCAAGGATGGCGATAACCTTGTCACCGGTAATTCGATTCTGCATAGTTGCAAAAGCCTCCAGCAGCCCCGTATTGGATGCTGCCCCATACATAACCCTGGGGTCGGCTACGGCCAGAGGAAGTTCTTCGATAAGAGAATCAATGGCGCCGGTCTCAAAAAAAATAACACAATTGGGGGCGTTGATGTTCTTTGCTGCAGTAGCGGCAAGCATGGAGATGCCTGTGCCGGCAAAAACAATATCCCCATCTTTGATTTCCCGCGCAGCCATGATAGCCATCATTTCTTTTAATGAATAATCCTGTGTCTGCATATTCAACCCCTTTTCATATTGACAGCATACCCTGTCCTGGCATCCGCTTTAATCGCATCCAGCTGCTCTTTGCCGATCAGATTCAACAACCCCTGGTGGTTCTGTACGCCATATAGATATTTTTCCTGAAATGTTCCAAATTTATTGTCATCCTTTGCTGCAGCGGCATAGGCTCGCAAATAAGTGGAATCATAGTCATAATAACGATACACCGCAGTCGGGTAAGCACCATAGGGGACATGACATACTGCTGAAATATGCAGAAACGGTATCTGGTTGCGCTCTGGAAATTCCCTTAAGTCCTCGGGTTCAACAAGTTCTTCACAGGTAACCACCACATGTTTGGAGGCTTTGACCTGTTCCACATCGGCAAAGGTCAATCCGTCAATACGGCAGGTGCCCATGGTATCTGCCTTTTGAACATGAATAAAAGTAACTTCCGGATTGATGGCCGGCACCAGCAGCACTTTGGATGTATCTCCCCATGTGCCGAAAGGGTTGTCCATGATGACCAGTTTGTCATCAACCATTTTGGGATCTGCCTGCCGTGTCTCTTTTGAAAACCCCCAGGTCGTTGTGATTTCCGATCCGAATCCGGACAGGGTCGGCATAAACGGCACACCCATGGCACCCGCCAGAAACCGAAGGGTCATCATGAAATTAGAATAATCTTCCACTTTCAAGGTTCCTTCCTGAACGGCTTTGCGGAACCGGATGCAGGTAGGAGCGGTTTTACCGTTTCCGGCATAAGCTATCTCCAGTTTGTCCACACAGCCGGC
>JAHOYS010000240.1 GCA_019038815.1 Desulfobacterales bacterium
GTGTTAGTGACAAATAGAAATGTCCGGTTTTTGTAGCACATGATTTGTCCGGTTTTACCATAGAAGTTGTTTCCATGTTAAGGGCAAAGTCATTTTTTTGTTAATATAAGTTTTCAATGATTTGTGATTCCAATTTTATCACTGATGCCAGTGGAAGCAAAAGTCAATTCTGAGAATGGGCCTTCAAATTTGCTCGTCGGAAGAATTGACTTTTGCTGGAGCGGGTTTCTTGGAACTATCTTTTTCATATGTTATGCCGCCTGAGTTCCCTTTGGTTTTAAAAGTTTACCTTTTTCATTATAAGTTGCAAGTTTCCTTGGGCCATGGAAAATAGCCATACTTCGATCATTATATAGATTTACCTTCACCTTTGCTTTGACATAATGACAGCGATATTGATCTTTTGGAATTTGCAGGCTCAAACCCTTAAAGCTGACACAGTTGTCGTTATTAACTGTTCTTTTGTATTGTTTACAAAGGATGTCGTTAATATTCTCACCGACCCAGGGGATAAACGTACTTCCTTCTTCAGGAGCCGGTTTTGCGAATTCATCATTAAAATTGGGCATATATATTTCTTTGATATACTGATTTGCTTTCGCCATGTCTGTTATTCCGGCTAAAGCAAGTTCTTTTACCAGACGGTCCTGGTGCGTACTAAACATTCGTTCACTACGGCCTCTCGCTTCTGGAGAATAAGCTGGGATCATTAATATCCCAAGTTGCTCCATTGCCCTGCCAAACTGTGTCAAACAACCTTTGTCAACCTTACCCCCGGCCTTAGGTGTATACCAGTAGTGACTGCCTCTGTCTGAGTAAAAAGAAGAAAATAGCCCATGCTGCTCGATGACTTCACCAATGCCCTTAAAGCTGCTTTTTGTGCCCTCTTCATCTACAAAAAACATCGAATAATGTTCATTTGTTGCATCATCCATGGTTACAATTAGATCCCACACTTTAGATGGTACCCATTCGTGGGTAGATCCGTCTTGATGGATCATCATGCCCGAGTATGGAGAACGCTCTCTTTTTTTACGGTGGGGTCCTTTTCTGCGCCCTTTCTGAACAAGACTTTTATTCTGCAAAGTGTTTTTAACCCAGGTATAACTTCGCTCTCCATCATGTTCCCGTTGATACCACCGATAAAAGTGTTTTACGTTAAAATCAGAATATTTTTCCTGATAAAGCTTACAAACATCCAGCACCTCATCCAGTGGCGCTCTTCGGTGGGATGCCTGTGTAAGCCGTTTATCATAAAGCCCTTCCATGCCTTCATCATCATACCGGTAGATATAACGCCTGAATGTCCTGTCTGAAATACCCAAAATTCTTGCTGCTTGTTCCTGAGTTAATTTTTTGCTTCTCCAACCTGTATAAAGCCGTTCAAATTCCATTTTCCGAATCTCCTGTAGTACTTGTGCCCGCTTCATAAAAGCCTCCTTTATGGCTTTCATAATAACCGGACAGTTTATGTGCTACAAATCCGGACAAGTTATTTGCTCCCAACA
>JAHOYS010000154.1 GCA_019038815.1 Desulfobacterales bacterium
TATAAGTGCAAAATCAGTTTATAATTAAAGATTTATAGAGAATATCACAAAAGTTGTGATAATGTGTAAGCGAGTAATTTGGAAGATAACTAAATATGCAAATTTTAAATCCCTCCCGGTGGTATCTTCACCCAGTTTTTATTTTTGCCTGTTCCATTTTCGCCCTGGCCACATTCCTTGTGATGACGGTCAGCTGGTACATGGAAATCACATCGGCTCTGGAAGTGATTGTTCTCAAGTTTCATATTGATCCAAAATTGATTTTCCCGTCAAAAACCGGGATGACCATACTGATTTTAAGTGCTTTAATTGCAGTTGTATTAATCGGTATTCTTCTTGCATTTATTTATTACCAGAAGACCGTCAACCTTTTCAGGCTTCAGCATAATTTTATCTATAATTTTACTCATGAGCTCAAGACCCCTGTAACCTCTTTAAGGATTTATCTTGAGACCTTTATCCGGCACCCGTTAGAGCCTGATGAAGTAAAAAAATACAGTAAAAACATGTTGGAAGATATTGATCGGCTTACAGAAAATATTAACAGCATTCTCAATCTTGCCAGGATTGAAAGTCAAAATTTTGATTCAGAAGTTACCAGGAATAATCTGGTTGAATTTGTAAAAAATTTTTGTAATAAAAATACATCTCTTTTTCGGGACCTGGATATTGAGATCGAAAATCAATCCAACAGCCGGATGGTTTATCCGGTGAACTCGTTTTTATTTGAGATGCTCTTAATGAATATCATTTCCAATGCCATTAAGTATAATGAGTCCCGGTCGCCAAAACTTTTCATCCGGTTTAAAAGTTTCATACAAAAAGTGACTATTGAATTTATAGATAATGGGATCGGTGTCGATAAAAAAGAGGCAAAAAAAATTTTCAGGAAGTTTTATCAATCCGGCCGGTATCAGAAAAATGATGTCTCAGGATCAGGCCTCGGGCTGTACCTTGTTTCCAGCATTGCCAATATCCATGGGTGGAGAGCATCGGTTGCAAGCCAGGGAAAAGGGAAAGGGGCAACTTTTACGATTGCCATTCCAAGGGCAAATATTGCCAATGTCAGGGAGAAGAATCTATGGAAGAGATTGAAAAAAAGCGTATTCTGGTCATAGAAGATGAAGTGCATATTGCAGACGGGATCCGTTTGAATCTTTCCCTTCAGGGGTATCAGGTAAAAATTGCCATAGATGGCCTTGATGGCCTTGATCAATGGCGGTCCTGGAAACCTGATTTGATTATCCTTGATATTATGCTGCCCATGATCGACGGGTTTTCCATTTTAAAAACCATTCGGCAGGAAGATGAAAAAATTCCTGTACTCATCCTTTCTGCCAGGGGGGATACAAAAGATAAAGTCAAAGGGCTCCGATACGGTGTAGATGATTATTTGTCGAAACCGTTTGACCTTGAAGAATTTCTTTTAAGAGTTGAAAGGTTAATCAAAAAAAAGACCTGGTATGAAGATGAAACAAAAGATAGAGAGCCTGGATATA
>JAHOYS010000017.1 GCA_019038815.1 Desulfobacterales bacterium
TTGACCATAAAAATAATATCATATAACATAAAAAGCATGATCCTGCATATTGATATGGACGCATTTTTTGCGGCTATTGAACAAAGAGACAATCCTATCCTGAAAAATAAACCTGTCATCATATCAGGCAAGTCAAAAAGAAGCGTGGTGGCAACGGCAAGCTATGAAGCAAGATTGTTCGGTATCCGCTCAGCCATGCCCGTATTCCAGGCAAAACAAAAGTGTGATCATATTGTGATTGTTCCCGGAAATATGAAAAAATACCGCGCCGATTCAAAAAAAATCATGGAAATCATTTCACATTTTTCCCCTCTGGTGGAACAGGTTTCCATTGATGAGGCATATGTTGATATTAAAGGCTGTGAAAGGCTGTTTGGCTCACCGGAAGATATTGCCCGGGCAATTAAAAAACATATATATGATGAGCTGTCTTTAACCTGCTCGGTTGGTATTGCACCCATTAAATTTCTTTCCAAGATTGCATCAGATATGAACAAACCCGACGGCATAACCATTATTAAAAAATCCCAGGTAAAAGACTTTATTTTTTCCCTGCCCATCCAGAAAGTGCCGGGAATTGGGGAAAGCACAATGAAAGTAATGAAGACATTACAGATCAAAACCCTGGGAGATATAAATAAATTTACCCTCCCCATATTAACTCGAAAATTTGGTAAAATGGGTCAAAAACTGATAGAGCTTTCAAATGGCATTGATCCATCAAAGGTTAAAACCAATTATACGAGAAAATCCATTTCCAGTGAGACAACCCTGTCAAAAGATATATTTGATTTTGAAATTATTAAACAGGTGATACTGGACAGATCTCAAAGTGTTGGCAGGGATTTAAGAAAAAAAAAGCTTGTGTGTGAAAATGTATTTATAAAGCTTAAGTTTTCTGATTTTTCACAAATTACCAGGAGCAAAAAACTTGATACATTAATTTGCTCTTCATCTGCTATATTTAATGAAGCACTTGCCCTTTATAAAAAAATTCAGTTGAAAAAAAGAATAAGATTGGTGGGCGTTGGTGTCACAGCACTCAAAGATAAAAACACTCCGGTCCAGCTGCAGTTGATACAGGATCAGGACCGGCATGAAAAGCAATGGGAATCAGTGGATTCTGCTGTGGATTCGATATCAGAAAAATTTGGCACCAATATCATTAAAAAAGCATCACTAAGCAAAACAAATTACAGGAGAAACCCAAATGGCGGGAAAAACTCAAATTAAAGTTATTGTCAGTGGCAGAGTTCAGGGTGTCTTTTACCGGGTCCACACCAAAGATACGGCCGATAGGCTTGGAATCAAAGGCTATGTTAAAAACCTGGCCGATGGTTCCGTAGAAGCTGTTTTCCAGGGGGAACAACCGGTAGTCACCCAGATGATAGAGTGGTGCCATAAAGGACCTGCGGCAGCAAAGGTTGAGCATGTCCTGGCTGAAAAGGCAGAATCAG
>JAHOYS010000295.1 GCA_019038815.1 Desulfobacterales bacterium
ATTTATTTCATATGGCGCAATTATGAAAAACGTGCCAAATTGTTATAATGATCTGTTTTGGGTAACATTATTCGTGAGGCAATAGTACCGGTCCTTATTCTAAAAGCCATTTCCAGATAGGGATTGCGTGTATGTTGTTGTTCAATTGAGCCTCATCATCCCAGGTGACGACAGTACCGGAAGAGATTGAAAGTTCTTTCATTGCGTTTTGCAGCCCACGATATTCCCTGTCAAAGGTTTTTTGATCTGACAGCTTCCAACAGACCTGGATCAATTTAATTTTATTTGTTATTGGGTGGCGGGCAAAGAAATCGGTTTCAAATCCCTTTTTTGTGTTGAAATATTCTATCTGGTAATTATTTCTTCGCAAATGCATAAAAACCATGTTTTCGAGAATTTGACCATAGTCGGAGCTGTTTTGAAACCGCATGGCATTTAAAAGGCCCGTGTCAATGGTATATATTTTTACAGGGTTAACCATTCTGGCTTTTTCAGATCTGGTGTGAATGGGCACCCGGTAAAAGACAAAGGCATCCGTCAGGTGGTCAAGGTATGCGTAAAGGTTGTTTTTTGTACATTTTATAGACATACTTTTCAAGGTGTTGTAAAATTTGTTTATGCTGAACTTTCTGCCGGATGAATGCATAAGCGTTTTTACCAGGTGTTTTATTGCTGTGATATTATTCACCCGATACCGTTCGATCACATCTTTGAGAAGGACAGTATCTATATAACTTTGTAATATTTCGATTCTTATATTGGGATCAATGTTTTGAACTTCAGGAAATCCGCCGATTTGGGAATATTCTTTTACAGCTTTTCTTAAGATAGCAGCTGTCTTTGATCCAAAATTTTCTGGTTTGTCAGCAAACAGGTTATGATATCTTAAAAACTCCTGAAAACTGAAGGGGAATATTTCCGTTGTAAGTGAACGTCCTCTAAGACTGGTAGCAATTTCCGTGCTTAATAATTTTGATGATGACCCGGTGATAAATATTTGAATGTTTTCTGAGTCCAGCAGCCGCCGGATGAATAGTTCCCATTGATCAATTCGCTGCAATTCATCAAGGAAGAAATAACAGGTTCTGTTTTTGTTCTCGGGAAACTTACCATAATAAACATCAAGGATTTCTTGGAAATTGCTCACCTTGAATTCAAGCAGTCTCTCATCTTCAAAATTTAAATACAGGATCTGATGCCTGAGGATGTTTTTTTCAAGCAGCTCATTTATTTTTTGAAAACAGAACCAGGTTTTTCCTGAACGCCGCATGCCAATGACAACATCGGCCTTACCTTTTATTTCAGAAAAGGATTGTGTCCGCGGAACGGGACTTGGCAGATTTCGTTCCTGGAAATCATCAATAAATTGTGAAATAATGGTTTTCATATATAGTATTTATCTCTTTTTTAGAGATAAATCAATAGATTTTTATCTTTTGTTCCAGTCTTGTTTGTT
>JAHOYS010000184.1 GCA_019038815.1 Desulfobacterales bacterium
GTAATAGGACTTGAAGCAAAGAAACAGATGGAAATGGCAGGAGCCTATCCTGATGTTATCATTGGAAGTGCAGGCGGCGGAAGTAATTTTGCAGGTCTTTCTTTTCCATATGCCTTAGATAAAATCAATGGAAAGGATATTGACATTATTGCTGTTGAACCGGCTTCATGCCCGACTCTTACAAGAGGGCCCTTTGCCTATGACTGCGGAGATAATAGCTTTAAAACACCATTGCTGCCAATGTATACTCTGGGTCATAATTTTGTCCCTGCACCGATTCATGCAGGAGGATTAAGATATCATGGAATGTCGCCAATTGTAAGCCAGCTTGTTCTTGATGGCATTATAAGACCTGCATCAGTCCAGCAGATGGAGACTTTTGAGGCTGGTTTGACATTTGCCAGATCCGAAGGATATATAAGCGCACCTGAATGTAATCATGCCATTGCCATGACTATCAAGGAAGCTCTCAAAGCCAAAGAAGAAGGCAAAGAAAAAACTATCCTGTTTAACTGGAGCGGTCACGGTCTTGTGGATCTTGCTGCCTATGATTCATTTTTCAGAGGAGAACTTTCTGATCATGATCTACCCCAGGCTCAGATTGATGCGGCATTAAAGGATCTTGAATCTTTACCAAAACCAAAACAGGCAACATAAACCAACAACACAGATCTGCCGCAGCCTTTGAGCATTACAAAGACTGCGGCAGATCAATTTAGAACCTGGAAATCAAATGACAATACAAAAAGATGACAATACCAACACCCTGTCGGCAGAACCACCAAAAGAATCGTTCAATATCAGGTGCCCCAGACTTGGTCATCAGATCAATTTTTCATACTGCCGGTCTGAAAACAGCGGGCTTCCCTGTTTCAAAACCCTTGACTGCTGGTATAACCACTTTGATGTTCATTCCTATCTTACCGGCAAATTGAGCAAAGAAGATTTTCAAAAAACCTTTTTAAACAAGGGAAAACCCAAAATCACATCGTTGTTTGATTTAATTGAACAGGCCAAAATAAGAAAAGGGAAACAGGTTTGATCTTTTTAAAACAGGTAAACATCCATTCAAAAAAATTTCCTGTTTTAAATTTTTATCCCTTTAATCTGAAAATATTCCAAAATACAGAGAAGATCAATTTCAACAGTCCGATTACACTTTTCATCGGTGAAAACGGAACCGGCAAATCAACCTTGCTCAAAGCCATCGCCTATAGATGCGGCATTCACATCTGGCAGAGTGAGTTCAATTTAAGATGCAAACAAAATCCCCATGAAGAAAACCTCTACAAAGCCATTTCCGCTCAATGGGAAAATGGTCCGGTCCCGGGTTCGTTTTTCGGATCCCAGATCTTTTCTCATTTTGCAAAAAATCTTGAGGAATGGGCCATCAATGACTCTGAAATGCTCAAATATTTTGGAGGAAAGTCCCTGATTACCCAGTCTCACGG
>JAHOYS010000373.1 GCA_019038815.1 Desulfobacterales bacterium
AAAGCTGGAGCTGATAAGGAGTATGTGGATAAATATTTAAAAGAAGCAATGTTTGGTGACTATGACAATTTAATTTGTGTGTCCATGGATTATGTGCATGTGACTTGATATGTGGTTGACCGAAAATTAAATCCTGTTACCAAGGAAAAAATAATAATGAAAACAGCAAAAAACTTTATAGAAGCAAGTCGATACCTGTTTGATTTTTATCATTGCAGCACAAAAAAAGGATATGCTCAAGTGGATACCAGTCAAGATGCTTCATATTATGGGATATGGACTAACCCTTTTAAAAGAACTGTCTTTACTTATTGTGAAGGAGATACTTGTTTGAAAATTGCTGACAATGATGATGAGTATATTCAAGAATTATTTGATATAAAAGAATGGAATTTTGAACATGGATATATCTTTAAGGGTATTGATCCAGGATTTAATAAAAAACTCAAAGAGAAGTTTGTATCTTTGGGACTGGTTGAGCTGTTGTATTAAATTGTAAAAAATTACAGTTAAAAAATAAAAGAATAACCCCTTTTTGTAATTGGAGAGGGGTTGTTTTTTTGTTATAGTAATTTAAATCTTTATTTAAAGGAAAATTTTATGACCAATTTGATCTGTTATTGCTTTAATTACAGCTATGACGATATTAAAACTGATTTTAAAAAGCATGGAAAATCTTTAATTCTTGAAAAAATTACAAATGAGAAAAAATCAAACGGGTGTGATTGTGCTAATAAAAATCCAAGTGGTAAATGATGCCTTGGAAATGTTCACCGGGTTGTGAATGAGATTAAAGGCGTTAAGGTTTTGGGTTAATAGAATACTAAAGGTAAACAATGACAGATAATTATGCCAAAATAGTTCAAAACAATCTGAACAAATTATACAGTAACATGCCACAAGGCCTTGCAAAGAATCTTCCTGGCGATCAGGATGGAAATAAATTTATTTTTAATGCATTTGGTGAAAATTGTATAATTGAACCTGGAGGCATTACTTTAGGAGGGAAAGAGCATTCTTCTGTGTTTGGTATATTAATTTCTCTTTATGCATTGAATGTCTCCCCCGATATATGCATTACAGAACCTTTCAAAGCATTTAAAGAATTTTCAGGAAGCATGCCTTACGTGGGAGCTTTTGCAACTCATACTGAAAATTTGCTTGTTCCCCATGTGGATACAATGAAAATAAATATTCAAATAATAACTAAAATTCTTAATGGAAAAGAAGCACCTGACGGAATCAGTGGAGATTTTTCTTTTATCGTTTATCCTTTACCGAAAATAGCACTTTGTTATATTTTTTATGAAGCAGATGATGATTTCCCTGCTTCTGTAAAGTGCCTTTATTCCAATAATGCTCAGCAATTTTTAGCAGTAGATGCCCTTGCTGATGTAGGGGAATATTGTTCAAAGAAGATTTTAGAGTTAATTCTGTAGGATAATT
>JAHOYS010000364.1 GCA_019038815.1 Desulfobacterales bacterium
TTTATGTATATCACCTTTATTCTTAATTTTTAACCCTTGTTTTCAGGAGATTTGCCATGGGCAGTTTGATGGGAGAAAAATTAATTCAGAAACAGAAAATTTCTCATGACCAGTTGCAGAAAGCGTTGGATTATCAAAGACTTCATGGCGGGCGGATAGGAAACAGTATTGTTACGCTTGGATTTCTCACAGAAGATGAGGTCATAGAATTTTTCAGGGCTGTTCCGGAAATGCCGGATAGTCTGGCAAAGCTTGATCTGACCTTTGCCTTTATAGAAAATCTGATTGTTAAACATGCTTTGAATTTAAGAGTATTCAACTATACTGAAATGTGTAAAAGCACAAAACTTCCCATGTTTATCGTCAGTGAAGCAGTAGATATTCTGCGTCAAAATTATTTCCTTCAGGTGAAAAGCGCTGGACAGTTTTCCAAACTCTCATACACGTTTAATCTTACAGAATCCGGCGTCAAAAAGGCAAAGGAGTTGTTAAGTGTTTCAAGATATACCGGGCCTGCACCGGTGTCACTGCGCACTTATCGAGCTCAGGTGGAAGCACAGACCGTTAAAAGCGTTTATGTTGATGAAAAAAATATCAGGGCGGCGTTTTCCGACATCGTCATTTCCGACTCCCTGATTCAGAAATTCGGCCCTGCAATCAGTTCGGGCAAATCAATCTTTCTTTACGGGCCTCCCGGCAATGGAAAGACAACAATTGCTGAATGCATTGGAAAAATACTGCCTGACACAATTCATGTTCCATATGCCGTCCAGATTGAAGGTGAGATTATTACGGTCTTTGACAGGGCAAGTCATGTAAGGGTTGATGCTGATGAAGCAGATGACTCCACAGACCAGCGATGGGTAAAAATAAAACGCCCTGTGATAATAACGGGCGGGGAAATGACATTAAAAGGACTTGATCTGGATTTTAATCACATTGCAAAATTCTATGAGGCACCCCTGCAGATGAAGGCAAATAACGGGCTTTTCATTGTTGATGATTTCGGGCGCCAGCAGGTAGACTCCCAGACACTTTTAAACCGGTGGATTGTTCCCCTGGAACGCAGGACAGACTTTTTAACCCTGCATACCGGGATGAAAATAGAAATTCCATTTGATCAGCTGGTAATCTTTTCCACAAATCTTGAACCTAAACACCTTGTTGATGAGGCTTTCCTGAGAAGGATACGCTATAAGATCAAGGTTGACTATCCCAGCCTGGATGAATACAAACAGATTTTTCAAAGGGTTTGTGATTCCAATGCAATTGCATTTGATGAGGAGGTCTTTAACTTTCTGATTAATGATCTGTATAAAAAAAAGCAGGTCAATCCGTGTTCATGTCACAGCAGGGATCTTCTGGACTGGATGGTAAACAATGCCCACTACAGGGATGAAAAGCCAAAACTGACAAAAGAGAC
>JAHOYS010000085.1 GCA_019038815.1 Desulfobacterales bacterium
GTTATGTAGCCAGATTATATCTTTTTATGAATATTTTCAACATCAAAATATTATCTTTTAAAAACGTCTTAAAAATGAAGAAAGCAGGGGGAAAACAATATTCCCGCCTGCCCTTTTTTTAAATCAACGGCTTATATACCGCGCTTTTCATTATAACATACCGCATGGCAAGGTCTCCTGCAACTACAGAGGCCAATCTTAAAAAAATCAGAAAGCCATTGGTATCTCCACCCCACATAATCAGGGTCAGGATCAACGGAAGGACGATTCCAAGCCCTCCCACACCAATCATAGAGATCTTTGAAACCTCTCCGCATATCAATGATTTAATGGACTCTTTTCCAATCTCATTGCTGTGCCAGGTTCCCCAGACATAGAGCAGAATGCAAAGAAAATATACAAAGAAAAACACCTCTGCCCATACTTCCATTCCTGATGCCAGAGCCGCAGGTCCTGAAACGGCAAACATGAACTGTAGAATCTGGTGTCCGATCCATACTCCTGAAATGACGGACAATGGCAGGACCATTGTTGAACTCCAGGCAGGAAGCGCTCTGATCACGTTCATGGTAGCAAATCCATGGGAAATAATTAAGAGACATAAAATTCCCATGATACAGTTAAACACTATATTAAAACTGCCTGCCGTCACAATCTGTAAAAATCCCAAAGCTGCAAAAATCCCGATTATCCAGATACCCCGGGATAACTCTGATGTATTGGGCTTCATGATCATCCGCCAGGCTCTCAAAGGCATGCCAAGATAGAGCACGTGAATAACACCGCCAAGCACCAGAGCAATCAGCCAGCCAAGGATAAGCCCTGCTTTGTATTCATAAAAAAGCGACACAAAATAGAGGCCTGCCCCGATCTCAGAGAAAAAGAAGGCCAGCCACAGAAAAATGCCTTTATCATCAATCCATTCCCGCTGACGGGTGGGCCGTATCATCCATTCATAGGGTTTAACCCCACTGCCGTCAGAAGGAAACATAATTTCTTCAAGCTCATTTCTCTTTTCCATAATTATTCAATCCTCCTTTTAGCCTTTATAAATTTTAACAGCAACAGAAGTTTCAATGTTTCCCGTGATGGGATCATAGTGTCTCAAGTAGGATGGAAGCAGCTTGCAGAAATTACTTCCCTTACCCTTGGCAATAGGTCTTTTGTCTGCCCATAGACCACCCTGCCCGCAAACCCCGAGAACTTTTGGATGCTGCGCTTCCATCGTTTTTACAATACCGTTTTCTTTGGTTCCATATTTATTTTCCATCCAGATAATATCGCCATCTTTGAATCCTTTTTCATCTGCCAGGCCTTTATTTAACGTAATTGTAAACGTATAAGGGCTCATCTGGCTGACTTCATCAACTAAAGGATTTTGAAATGTCGAGTTATTTGTGTGGAGAATATCACGATAAGAAA
>JAHOYS010000374.1 GCA_019038815.1 Desulfobacterales bacterium
GAGCTAATTTCAAAAGTATTTAATTAAAATTGAGTTGAAATATACAGATAGAAAGTTCATATTAACCTCAAACGTTAACTAAGAGGTAAGCATGAACAATCTATCAGAGATATACTTTAACATTCAAAGTCGGCTTTTTCCAATGGTGGAAGAAGAAATTGGTGAAATAACAGAAAAATTGCAGAAATTCCTGCAAATAATTGAATTGGTAAAACCCTCAAGGTTTATGACTGGTGTGTTAAGTTGGTGCGGGCTTGGACGGTGCATGAAAAGCCGGGAAAAGATGTTTCGGGCATTTGTACTTAAATCGGTTTATGATTTGCCGACAACCAAGGTGTTGATTGAAAATTTTAAAGGGAATGTAACTTGGAGACAGCTCTGCGGCTGGGAATACCCATCGCAAGTTCCATCGGAAGCAACGTTTTCTCGTGCTTTTAGCGAATTTGCCAAGCTCAATTTACTTGGGAAAATACACGGAACAGTAGTTGAAGAAAACTATGATGACAAGATTGTCGGTCATGCAAGCATGGATTCAACCGCTATAATTGGGCGCGAAAAGGCTTGTCGCAAAAATACTCCAAAGAAAGCCGTGAAGAAAAAGCGTGGTCGTAAAAGCAAAGCAGAGCTGGCAGCAATTAAAGAACAAGAGATTGCGGAAGTAAAAACTCGTCGTCTTGAACTTCAACCAGATCGCAGTATTGAAGAGAATCTTGCTGATTTGTCGCGAGGGTGTGATTGGGGCGGAAAGAAAAACAGCAAAGGAAAAACCGAGTACTGGTGTGGTTACAAATTGCATTTGTCATTGGGCGACGGCGGAGTTCCGCTGGCTGCTGTTTTGACTTCAGCTTCTCCTCACGACAGCCAAGTTGCAATTCCGTTGATGCAAATGACTTCGGAGCGAGCAACAGTACTGTATGATTTGGCGGATTCAGCTTATGACGCACCTGAAATCAAGGATTGTTCGAAAAATCTTGGTCGAGTTCCAATAATTGATCCGAATAAACGCCGCGGTGAAGCTATTGAGCTCACCCCGGCGGAGAAAGTTCGTTACCGCGAGCGTAGCACAGTTGAGCGTGGCAACTCAGAGTTGAAAGACAATTATGGCGCACGTCATGTTAGAGTTAAAGGACATGAGAAAGTATATACGCATCTTATGTTTGGTGTGCTTGCCATAACAGTCAAGCAGTTATTTAATATGTTGAATTAGAAACATTTACGTTGTTTAAAAATATAAAAATAAGTAAAACTCGAAAATTCGAGACAGGAGGTTAACACGCAAAAATTAGGATTTTGCCGGAATTTTTAAGAAAAAGCCGCATCGGACGTGTCAAATTTGTTTTGGCGTGTGAAAAATGGATTTTTAACAAAAGGAAGCCAATAGTTTTGAAATTGGCTC
>JAHOYS010000381.1 GCA_019038815.1 Desulfobacterales bacterium
ATTGACCAGAATATTAAACGCATTTTGTCAGATCCCAAAACTCATTTCGACGATAAAAGAGATATCATATGGCTGAAAAACCAACTTATGAAGAATTAAAGAAAAAGATTCGGAAATTAGAGATAGCAGAATCGAAGCAGAACCGGTAGGAGAAGGCGCTGCGAGACTCGGAAACGCGGATGAAGGCAATGTCCGAGGCATCTTTTGAAGCCATATTCATTTCTGAGAAAGGCGTCTGCCTGGAGCAAAACCTGGCTGCGGAAAAGATGTTTGGATACACTCACGCTGAAATTGTCGGCAAACCCGGAACAGAATTGATCGTGCCTGAAAACCGTGAGCAGGTGATGAACAACATGCTATCCGGCAATGAAAAGCCCTATGAAGTGACCGCCCTGCGCAAGGACGGCACGATATTTCCATGTGAGATCCATGGCAAAATGACAGAATACCAGGGCCGATCTTTTCGAGTAACGGCTTTGCGGGACATCACCGAACGTAAGCAGGCGGAAGATACGATAAAATATGGCAAACTTCAACTTGAATCTATTTTTAACAATCTTGATTCATCAATTTATATTGCCGACATGAAATCATATGAGATTCTTTTAATGAACCAGCACATGAAAAATGAATTTGGAAAAGATTTGACCGGTAAAATTTGTTGGCAAGTTCTCCATAACAATCAGGATGGTCCTTGTGATTTCTGTACAAATGATAAATTAACAGATGCCGATGGTATTTCGGGAAAACCTTATATATGGGAATTTTACAATCAAAAGCTTCAACAATGGTATGAACTACGCGATCAAGCGATTCCATGGTTGAATGGCCGACTTGTGCGAATGGAAATTGCAACTGATATAACAGAGCGCAAGATGATCGATAGAAAGCTGAAAGAATTGAATGAAGAGCTTGAACAAAGGGTAAAAGAAAGGACTTCTTCTCTTGAAGATTTAAATACAGCCTTAAGGGTGCTGTTGAAAAAAAGAGAAGAGGATGAAAATCGGATCGGTGAAAATATATATGCCAATTTCAAATCACTTATACAGCCGTTGCTAAATCAATTAAAAAACAGTCTTACAAAGAACACTCAGGAAGACATACTTGATATCCTGGAATCCAGTATTAGGGAGATGGTTACTCCTTTTTCAAAGAAAATGGCAGATCCAATTGTGGGCCTTACTCCTACAGAAATCCAGATAGCGGCACTTGTTAAAGATGGAAAAACAAACAAAGAAATTACACAAATCCTCAATAAATCTATTCGTGCAGTAACCTCACATCGAAATAATATCAGACAAAAACTGGGGTTGAAGAATAAAAAGATAAACCTGAGAACGTATCTCCTGTCTCTAAATTAATAACAGTTTATACCTGATAAA
>JAHOYS010000305.1 GCA_019038815.1 Desulfobacterales bacterium
AAGACATTTGAATTTTCCTCTTTACTGCTTTTTTTAGCAACCCTTTAATAAGGCAGAACGATGATCTGGCTGCCGGGGCTTAATACCGACAAACCCCGCACGATTAAGGTTTTTATGAAACCGGTACTTCCGGGAGCCGTTCAGTAGCCCCCGGTCAGTTCCGGCGGTTTGTCCGGTCTTGGTTTGTCTATAAGATAGCCCGAAACGTAACGGTGCAGGATACTGGACATAAGTGTTTGATAAGGAATTCCATTCTCTACAGCAAGAGCCTGGATTTCTTCCAAGACTTTAGAAGATATCCTGATATTAACCCTTTTATCCTTTTTCAAAGTGTTGCGTGCGTACTGCTGGTGTTTTATTATTTCTTCTTTGACATTTCGCACTGACTTCCACTCACCTTGTTCAAAGGATTTCAGAATTTTTTGTTCATTTTTATCGAGTTTGATTTTATGCATTTTTGCCTCCTAAATAATCACGAGTGGCTTTGCGACTTGGAATTATTTTTTTTAAAAATTTGCCATTTTCATCTTCGATAAATGGAACAAGATAGGCATAATTGTTGATTTCAACCACGAGTAATTGTTGGTCAGGATATTTTTTTTTGTTGGGATGAACCACAATATCAAGAACATCACCTCGTTCAATATGCATGGTTATTTGTTCAAAACTCATACCACGTTCTATTTTAAGCCTCTCATTTTTTTCTTTATTCCACTTATAATGCCCCATAAATTAAAGCTAATGGAACGTGTGCCTAATGTCAACAAAACTCTTTGGGTTTGTTTTTTTAACACACTGTTTTTTAAGTAGCGCTATACACCTTTTTCTCAGACATAGATATCGAGTCCTTTCTTATCAGAGTGGAGCCGGTCGCAAATTGCGACTACATTTTATAAGACACAGACGTTTGAAGCTCACGGGCTGCAGAGCAAAGCGAGGGAATTGGGGGGCTCGCCCCCAGCAGCCCGGTGCAGCGCCTGTTATGACCTCAACGCCTCGCAAATATCAGTTATTATTTTTTCCAAACGCTTGTTTGACAATGATTTCAGTGGATATTCTAATTTAGCCTTTTTAGCATTTGAGCTTTTATTAAACAATCCTATGATTTTTTTCTTGGTCCATTTTGGTGATAAAAAACCAAACGACATGGCATTATGTTCAGGTGTAAACCAAAATTTTTCACCTGTTGAATCAATAACTTTGATTGTGCTACTACCTTTTACTGGATTAGAAGACATACAGACTATAGCTAATTCTTCAATGTCAAAAGCGGAGTAAAGCCTTTTGTCAGAGATTATTATCGCAGGATATATAGGGCCTCTGAATAGAATTTTGAATTCGTTTTTTTCCATTTTTTCTATTATCTTATTGAGTCATAACGT
>JAHOYS010000076.1 GCA_019038815.1 Desulfobacterales bacterium
GATGCCCGCGCGGTGCGTTGTAATCCTTGGCAAAACCATAGCCGGCCCACATTATTACCAGGGCGGGATCTTTTTTTAACAAGTCATCAATCTGATCACTTTCTCTGGTCTGCATATATGAATCATATTGCCTTGGGTAATATTTGCCCCATTCGGCACTCCTTGATTCAAACTTTTTGATTTCCGCTACAGAATTTATTGCCACGGCATTCATCGCTTTTTCTTCGGCTTTATCTGTATTGAGGGAAAGCGCCAAAAAAATTAAGGCGACAATTGCAATTGCTGAAACAACTGTCAGCGCTATTGATTTGTTCATTATAATTCTCTCCTTTTGAGTGTTTATAGTTTTTCTTTGACGCCAAGATTATAGGGAGTCACTGACAGACTTCTGGTGGAGCCATGAGGTGTTTTCCTGTGGCACTCCCAGCAGTTTCGATCAACTTGCGAGCCATCCCCGTTTTTCTGGTATGATTTGCTGTTCTCTACCATTTGAGAGACAAGCTCCTTATGGCAGGATATACAATTGGCCTGTATCCTTTCTGCCATGCCGTCGGTAATTCTGATGTTGTTGCTATAGGTACCGAAAGCCATGACCATGAAATCTTTGGCGCCGTCCAGGGATTTGGCGATCATTTTGTTGCTAAAAGAGTCCTGTGGCAGATGGCATTGCACGCAGGTTGCACTTTCTCGATGAGAACTGTGCTGCCAGGTGGCGTAATGCGATGTCATTGTATGGCAATTGATACATACTTTCGGGTCTTCGGAAAGGTATGATACCATATTGGCTGCATTAACCACATAGCCGAACAGTCCAATCACAATTATGACGCTGCCGATTGCTATGTATTTCATTATGTTCTCTGTTTTCATGCTTAACCTTTTTCTGATAGTCATACGTTGATAAAAAGGATTTAATTTGTTGCGCCTGATAAATGCATAATATCGACCCGGCCTTCTCCTTTCTTTATTTTACGATAAAATGCTGCTATAAAAATTCCAAACCATATTTTAATAGCAGATAATCATGTAAAAATGCTGTAAATTGATGTAAAGAAACTGTTAAATTTGATATATCGATCGACTGAGTCAAAACTGACCTTGAAAAAAAGGATAAAGTAAGAAACTATAACATATGCTTTCTTATATTAAACAGAGAATTTCATTAAAGTACATTATTATAACATCAGCAACCATTATCTTTGTTTTTACTGTTCTTTTTTTCTGGATTTCCCGCCAGGAAAAGCAGCTTATTCTAGACCAGGTAAAAAAACAGGCTATTATTCTTCATAAACAGATTGTTTTAACCCGGGAATGGGTTTCAGACCACAATTATATCCTGATTAAAAAAAGAGAAGG
>JAHOYS010000285.1 GCA_019038815.1 Desulfobacterales bacterium
GCGGCTGAATTTCGAAAGAAGATCTCCCCATATCCGGACAGGGCATCAATTCCTTCCTGGATTCTTGCACCGCCGGAATCATTCATGCCGATGATGGGGGCACCTGCCTTTAGGGCCATATCCATGACCTTGCAGATCTTTTTGGCCTGCATTTCCCCTAAAGACCCTGCCCTTGCCGTAAAATCCTGGGCATAGGCAAATACAATTCTGCCATCCACTTTGCCATGTCCTGTTACCACGCCATCTGCCGGAATTTCTATATTTTCCATCCCGAAATTGGTACATCTGTGGGTGACAAACATATCCAGTTCTCTGAAGGTTCCTTCATCAAACAGGATATCAAGCCTTTGTCTGGCATTGAGCACCCCTTTTTCCCTTCGTTTTTCAAGCGCTTTTTCTCCGCCCATTCCCATAATCTGCTGTTCTTTTTGTTTCAACTCCTGGATCTTGTCAGATGTAACTCCCATAATACAAACCCTTCCTTATTATTTAACAATATATTTTTATTCTTTTAATAAAAACCGCCATGCACAAAACCACTCTTCCGGGTGATCATCAGGCGGGCAACCGACACACTCTGTTTCTATCCTTTTATCTATAGCGCTTGCAAAATAAGCATATTCAACCAGCCCTGCAGATTTACATGGATAATCATCCAGTTTCTTTCTTTTTCTTGCAGATTGAACCCGGCAATCATTCATTTGAAATACAAAACTTTTAGGGCCTTCGTCAACAATAGATTGCACATTTATAAATGAATACATCCTGAAACTCAGTGCTTTTTTTAATCCCTCCAACCCGCATTGATCATCCAGGTTTAAAAACTTTTTAATCGCAAACGCTTCATACGGGGAAAACTGAGCCCAGCAGGAGTCGTTACAGCGCTTGGCATCATTCATTCCATTATCAAACTCAACAGACTGAAACCATACACCATCATTTACCAGCCAGTTTTTACCTATAGCGCCCACCAAGGCCTCAATCTTGTCTTCCTCCATTTCCAGCAATGCTTTAGGCAAACCATCTTCAAGCTCGAAATCCAGAACTTTTGAAAATCTTTTGAGCCCAATCGAAACGCTTTTTTCTGTTGCCTTGTCAAGAACCTCCAGGGCCTTTTCCATGCCCATTTGATGCCTGACTTCGGTAAACCAAAGACCATAGTGAACTACAATTCTAGTCAGCATGTCAACAATTAATCTTGCTTTTAAATTTTTATCCAGACTTAACGGGTCACAATTGTTCTTTTCCATGGCTCAATTCCTTTATAAATGATTATAATACCTTAATATCATTAAATGTTCTGCCAACATTATTCCAAGGCCTGTTCATTGTCAAGATTTGATTATAA
>JAHOYS010000197.1 GCA_019038815.1 Desulfobacterales bacterium
TTACTTTAAGATATACACTATATATTGTATCTTATCCTATTGTTATTTTATACATATTGGTATTTGATCAAATAACAGAAATAATTGGAAAATAAGACCAATCTTTTTTGAAAAATTCTTGACAAAAAGCGATAGAGAGTGCTATTCCGATAACATTTGTGTATAGCTTGGATTGATATTGGGCTTTGGTTTTTTGATCTTAAGGATTACCAGGCTGAACAGTAAAGGTTACAGCCTGTTTTTTGAAATAAAAAATAGTAGCACAACGGTATTGTGCGTTTTTGATTAACTTAAATTATGGAGGTATTTTAAATGCCATCTTTTGTAATTGCAGAAAAATGTGACGGCTGCAAGGGTGGGGACAAAACAGCATGTATGTACATCTGCCCCAATGACCTGATGGTTCTTGAACCAAATGAAATGAAAGCATACAACCAGGAACCAGATCAGTGCTGGGAATGCTTTTCATGCGTGAAAATCTGTCCTACTCAGGCAATTGAAGTCAGAGGATATTCTGACTTTGTACCCATGGGAGGCTCTACTGTTCCCATGATGGGTACTGAGGATGTTATGTGGACATGTAAATTTAGAAACGGGGTTATTAAACGATTCAAGTTCCCGATCAGAACAACTCCTGAAGGTGAAGCTAATGCATATCTTGACCTTAAAGGTAAAGACCTTGACAGTGGACTTCTTTCTACCCAGGAAGCAGATGGTTATGTACTTGCAGCTCCAACAGAGCTTGCATAACTTTGTTGTCAACCATTTAATTTGATACTTAATAATTTTGGAGGTATATAATGGCATTACCTAATAAACCTATTGGAGAACTTAAAACTATAAGAGATCCAGAGGTTGATAAAAGAGACGTTGATATTCTGATCGTTGGTGGCGGTATGGCTGCCTGTGGAACAGCATTTGAAGTAAAAAAATGGGCAAGCGACGACGCAAAAATTCTTCTTTGTGATAAAGCAGCCCTTGAAAGATCAGGCGCAGTAGCCCAGGGTCTTTCTGCTATTAACACTTATATTGGCGAGAACTCCCCGGAAGATTATGTACGTATGGTCAGAAATGACCTTATGGGTATTGTTCGTGAAGACTTGATCTTTGACCTGGGACGTCATGTTGATGATTCAGTTCATCTTTTTGAAGAGTGGGGACTTCCTGTCTGGAAAAAAACCGATGACAATAAAAACCTTGACGGTAAAAAAGGTCTGAAACTGGGAACACTTAAAGGCGGAGCCACTCCAGTAAGAACTGGTAAATGGCAGATCATGATCAATGGTGAATCTTACAAGAGAATTGTTGCAGAAGCAGGCAAGCTTGCTCTTGGCGAAGACAACAT
>JAHOYS010000015.1 GCA_019038815.1 Desulfobacterales bacterium
AATTAAAAAGTTGCATAAAGTGAAACAAATTTAAAGAGAGTAAACATGCTTGAAAAACAAATTGCAGATAAAATTAAAAAAATCAGGAAAAGCAAAGGCTATACCCTGGACCAATTGGGCAGGCTCACCGATCTTTCAAAAGGTCTTTTATCCAGAATAGAAAACTGTCAGGTGTCTCCTCCTATTGCCACGCTGTCCAAAATATCACATGGCCTTGAAGTCCCCATCGGCATATTCTTTAATGTAGAAGAGACAACAGGTGAAGAAGGATATGCCGTAACACTGAAAAATGAGCGCAGACCGATAAACAGAAGAGGAATTACGGCAGAACTGGACTATTACTCACTGTCCAGTCTGAAGTCCGACAACCTGATCGAACCCTTTGTTGTAAAATATCCTGTTACTCAAAAAAAACCGACAAAACTCTATGATCACCCGGGTGAAGAATTTTTATTGGTACTCAAAGGCAAAATCAATTTTATATACGGGAAAAAGATCATCCGGCTTGAAACAGGTGATTCAATTCATTTTGATCCATCCACCCCTCATCGGGGCCAGAATGCCGGAAAAACCGAAAGTGAATGCCTTGTAATCGTTATAGATAAGGAAAAAGAATGAAAAAACAAATGAGAAGAAGCAGCCGTATGACTGAAGGTCCCCAACGAACTCCCCACAGGTCCCTGCTCAAGGCGGACGGCTTTGATGACTGGGAGCTTGACAGGCCTATCATCGGTATTGCCAATTCATTCAATGAAATCATCCCGGGACACATGCACCTGGACAAACTGGTCGATGCGGTGAAAGCAGGCATTTATGCTGCCGGCGGAACACCCATGGTATTCAATACCATTGGTGTCTGTGACGGGATTGCCATGAATCATGAGGGGATGAAATACTCTTTGTGCAGCCGGGAACATATTGCCGATTCCCTGGAAATCATGGCCATGGCCCACCCCTTTGACGGGCTTGTACTCCTGGCATCCTGTGACAAGATTATTCCGGGTATGCTCATCGCTGCAGCAAGACTTAACATTCCTTCCATATTCCTTTCCGGCGGTCCCATGCTTGCCGGCAGAGTTCTTGGAAATGATACCGGCCTTGACAAGGTATTTGAAGCGGTGGGAAGCCATGCCGCAGGAAAAATCACCGATGATGAGCTTTTTGAATATGAATGCAAGGCCTGCCCGGGAGCGGGTTCGTGTTCCGGGATGTTCACAGCCAATACCATGAGCAACTTAAGCGAAGCCCTTGGTATGTCCCTGCCCTTTAACGGAAGTATTCCTGCTGTTTATTCAAAACGGACACACATGGCAAAGCAGACCGGATTCAAGG
>JAHOYS010000360.1 GCA_019038815.1 Desulfobacterales bacterium
ATGATGCTGGCATTTGGAATGCATCATGAGACTAAATAATCCAACAAAAAAATGCACCGGATTTCACCGGTTATTTGGGACGTTATGCTTTAATACAAGTTCTAATTGACATGTTTTGTGTTGTGCAATATATTGTACATGTACAATTAAAAAATTGGAGGATTTCAATGAGAGCAATAACATATACAAGTGCCAGAAATAATCTTGCCGGTACAATGAAAAGGGTTTGTGATGATCATGCCCCTATTATTGTCACTCGTAAAAATAATGAAGCAGTAATACTTATGTCTCTTGAGGATTATGAAGCCCTTACTGAAACAGCATATCTAATGCAAAGTCCCAAAAATGCTAAAAGACTTATTGAATCAATCGAAGAGTTAAATACTGGTAAAGGTCAAGAAAGAGAGATTATTGAATGAAGCTTCTGTTTTCTGAAAATGCTTGGGAGGATTACCTTTTTTGGCAAAAAACAGACAAAAAGACTCTTAAACGGATCAATAAACTCATCAAAGACATTCAACGCAACAAATATGAAGGACTTGGTAAGCCAGAAGCTCTAAAACACAATCTATCTGGATTTTGGTCCAGAAGAATAACCTATGAACACCGAATCGTATATAAAATTGAGAATAATTCTATATTAATTGCTCAACTCAGATACCACTACTAACCAGGCATAACAGGTCAATGCAGTGGATCGCAGGGGCAAGCCCCTATACCCTCGCTTCGCTCGGCGACCACTGATTTCAAACGTTTTCAGCGACTGCGTCGCTGGCGTTTCTTGTAGCGGTATGCCACTACCATGGCCTCAAGGTCTGAGGAAATTTTTCTGACCGTTCTGGCAAATTCGTGATCAAATGCCTTATTTTCCGTTGTTGTAAACTCTTTAAAATCAATCAGATTCAATGTTTTCACCAGATTCAGCAAATCAAGGATACTGGTCTCTGCAAAGCTATGGCTGGCGGACACAGTCATGTCTGTGTCGTAGTCTTTTTTCTCTGCTTCTGTCAGACATTTACAAAGACTTTCGGCGTCCTCCTCGAACCGATGATGCAGTACCTCATATATCATTAAAAACAATGCGTCCACGCGGTTGGTTTTGATCAATGTGGGTCGATGAAGAAAAGAATGATTTTCATTCACACTTACATCTGACTTGCCAAGGTATTCTGTCTTTTCAAACCAGTTCAGAGTGTAGGCGATATAATCGTTACGCTGCCACTTGTCTTTTTCCCAGGCATGTGCCCGGATGGCTTTTGTCAATTCCGCGATACACGAATCATGGGTTTGGTAATCAAAGGTTCCCAAAAGG
>JAHOYS010000031.1 GCA_019038815.1 Desulfobacterales bacterium
TGAGTCATCCTAAAATAGGTTGACAAGTTTTTAAATAAAATTTAGTTAAAACCAGAGAAGCATGCTTCTCTGGTTTTTTCGTGTATAAAGTTAGGCGTTTTCATATTTAAACTCAAATGAGGTCTTTTTGTATTATAAGTATTTATAGACTCCTTAACTAATGTATTAAGCTGTTTTCCTGTATTACAGGTTTCTATTAAAAATTCTTGTTTTAGTATTCCATTAATTCTTTCTGCCAATGCATTTTGATAACAATCATATCCGTCTGTCATGGAAGGTTGAACATCATTTTCTCCTAGTTCATTCTGATAAATAGAAGAACAATATTGAAGTCCTCTATCTGAATGATGTATCAAGAATTCTTTATTTTTTCTTTTTTTCATTGCCATTTTAAATGCTTTTACTACGTTTTTGGTACTCATATCATCACTGAGCTGATATCCTACAATTTTTCGACTAAAGGCATCGGTAACCAAAGAAAGATAATGTGTTTTTTCTTTGCTTTTAATATATGTTATATCACTCACATAAACCTGGTCCGGACGCTCTACTATCATATCTTTCATTAAGTTAGGGTGTTTTTTAAGCCAATGCTTTGAATTAGTCGTTTTAGTATAATTTCTTTTAGGCTTTATTAGCATATGTTCTGAACGCAAATAATCAAAGAAGGCATCCCGCCCTATTTTTATGTTCATCTCATTAAAAGTATGTTTGAGTAAGTAGTATAACTTTCGTGTTCCAATCCTTGGCATTTCTCTCCTTATATCTTGAACCAAAGGTCTTATTTGAGAAAACTCTTTTTCTCGTAAACGATGACGTGTTTGTCTCTGATACAAGGCTTGTCGGCTTATCCCAAACAATCTACAGCTACGAGATAGACTTACTTGTTTTTCTTCTTGTAAACTCCTGATTGTTTGGGTGATAACTTTTTTCTGATCGAAGTTCCATATTGGCTGTCTGAGATATCAATCATCTTATTTAATATCTCATTTTTCAAACGTTCATCAGATAGTTCCCGTTCTAAACGTTTTATTTTCTGAGCTGGGGTCTCTTTTGATTTTGGCATATAGTGTCGGCTTGGAATACGCCAGTCTAAATTACCATATTTTCTTAACCAAACCAAAACAGTGCTTCTGCCTTGAATCCCATATGCTTTCTGCACTTGTTTATAAGTCATTTCGCCCTTCTCAACCTGGGAAACTACTGCTAATTTAAAGCCTAAATTGTAATCTTGCTGAGTACGCTTCTTCTTCGGTAATTCTTGTTTTTTCATAAATAAGTCGATTTTGTGTCAACTTATTTCAGGACGG
>JAHOYS010000274.1 GCA_019038815.1 Desulfobacterales bacterium
TTGGCTCACCCACCATATACTGAATAAAGATATGGATTATATGCGGTTTGCACAAGATAAAAGATAGCAGATACTTAGATTCTACAGATTAAAACTGGGATGGCCAGAATGAATTTTTTTCGATAAAAATTATGGAAGATTGATGTATTTGATTATACTTTTCTGTATTTTATAACAAACATTAATATCGGAGGTAGATAAGATAATGAATGAACAAGGAATTTTACTTGAATCAGGAACAAATGAACTGGAAATTTTGGTTTTGTTAGTTAATGATCAGCTTTTTGGTATGAATGTGGCTAAAGTACAATCTATTCAACAATTCGATTCTGAACTGGTCACAAAGTTGCCCACAAAAATGCCTGGTGTGTCTGGTATGTTTTTGTACAGGAGTAAAACCATTCCGTTGATGGATCTTGCCCAAATTTTAGAAATTGAAATAACACAAGAGGTTGAACGAGAAATCATTGTTGTTACTGAATTTAATAATTCAGTAAACAGTTTCAAGGTTCAGGGGATAAAAAGGATATATCGATTGTCATGGAACGAATTAGAACCATTTGATGAAACCTTTGGAAACAATGATTATTTTATAGGATCAGTAAACATAGAAAATTCTCAAATTCTGATTATTGATCTTGAACATATTTTATCAAAAATATTCCCTGATCTTATAATTGAGGATGTTTCCGAAAGCGTTATCCAAAAGCAGGAAACAGTCACCAGAGATCAATTGGAAATTATATTTGCTGATGATTCTCCAACTATACGCAAAGGAATTAGCAAAGCTCTTAAAATAGCTGGGTTTAAAGATATTAGTGATTTTGAAAATGGTGAGGTTGCATTGAAATATATTTTAAAAAAATATGGTGACAAGAAAGAACAGGATTTACATAATGTTGTTTTAATATCAGATATAGAAATGCCCCGAATGGATGGATTAACATTATGTAAAAACATAAAACAAAATCAAAACCTAAAAAATATTTATACAATCATGTTTTCAAGCCTTATCAATAAGCAAATGATTGCAAAATGTGAAAATTTAAAAGCAGATACTTGTATTTCAAAACCAGAAACAAATAAGCTTATTGATTTATTAGATGCAAGGTGTCAATGAAAAATATCAAGTTTCAGTAAATCCTCATTAGCAATGATGCGTTTGTTTCAATGAGTTTTTGCTTTGTATAATTTTTTAATGTAGAGTAACGTGTACTATTTTTTACAGAAATATAAAATTTCAGGAAAGACGAAATTTACAGCACAAAAAAGTACTATATTTCAATTTGTTTGACAAAACAGGTC
>JAHOYS010000334.1 GCA_019038815.1 Desulfobacterales bacterium
CGTAAATGGATCAAACAGAACTATCAGCATCGGGAGTGAATTCATGAAAGGAATTGCCCGAAAGCCTGCCGGACTATTGAAATTTTCCACCAGTGAAGATATGCAGGGGCATAACCAGCACATTTTCTGCAATTGGATATGTGTCCTCAACCGGGGCAATTATGTATGTTTGGTCTGGTGCGATGGTTTCTATTGCCGACCGGAAACGCTTTGAAATTTTCGGGCTGGTTGAAGATTTTATTTCCACTGCGATAGTCCGGGTGCCTTTTGTCAGGATCAGATCAACTTCTGCACCATTTGAAGTTCTGTAATATGAAGCCTGCCAGCGTGGAAACCCGGTTAATATATTTTCTATGATAAAACCCTCAAATGATGAACCATAGACAGGGTTTGCAAAGAGATCTTCCATTGTTTCTATCCCTAGTAAAGCATGGAGTATTCCCGAGTCTCTGATATAAACTTTAGGGGATTTTATAAGCCGTTTTTTTGTGTTGATTGTATGGGGGTTCAGTACTCTGACAATAAATGTCTGTTCCAGTATATCAATATATTTTCTTATTGTATGCGAACTCACTCCCATTGAGCCTGCTAATTTGGATGAGTTAAGCACCTGACCATGTGAGTGCGACAACATTCTCCAGAACCTGCCCAGCGTGTTTGCCGGAATTCGGAATCCGAGTTGTGGAATATCTCGTTCCAGAAATGTCCTGATATAGTCTTCTCTCCACTGAATGCTGGTCTCGTTTTTTTCTGCAAGCAGGCTTCTGGGATATCCTCCTCTCAGCCAGTGCTTGTCGGGGGTTGCGAAAGAAACTTCAGGTTGAGTAAAAGGAGTGATCTCGATATAAGAAATCCTCCCGGCCAGAGATTCAGAGCTCTGCTTAATCAGGTCTCTGGAGGCCGAGCCAAGGATCAAAAATTGTGTATTTCTTTTATTGCGGTCTATGACTCCTCTGAGGACAGAAAAAATTTCAGGCGTTCTCTGAATTTCATCAAGACATATCAGACGATCTTTGAACTGCTGGAAAAAAGCTTCGGGGTCAGTAAGTTTGTTTAAGTCTGCCGGACGTTCCAGATCGAGATAGATCGCACCTGGGAAATTCTCAATAATCATTCCGGCAATGGTTGATTTGCCAACCTGTCTTGCTCCAAGAAGTGCGACAGCAGGGTTTGTTTTTAACCGGGCAATAATAGTGTCTGTAATATTTCTTTCGATTATTTTATGCATATTTGAACTCTACGTGCAAAAATACATAATGTCAAGGTGAAAAGAGTTTAACATATGAAAATATTAATAACAGG
>JAHOYS010000079.1 GCA_019038815.1 Desulfobacterales bacterium
CATATTTTTAATCCTCGTGCGGCTCTGTTGTATCGACTTCCGATCGCGGATCAATCTGCATGGCCATCTGCGAGGTATGTTTCATAATCATAAAATCCACCTGGTCCTCTACCGGGATGATTCGCGCTATTTCCTTCTGCCTTAATAAAAAAGAAACCACTGCATAAACAGCACTGGCGGCCGAAAAAAAAGCATAAAATCCATAGGGACTGCCCAGCAGTTTAATGGCTGCTGATGAAGCAATGGGGGCAATCACAGCCCCAATGCCATAAGAAAATAAAAGTGCGGAACTGACATTGACCACATCCTTAGGTTCAAACATGTCATGGGCTCTTGCCACCGCTGATGGATAAATGGTGAACATAAACCCGCCAAAAAAAATGCTGGCCAGCAGCAAAACACCAAAAGAACTTTGGGCAGCCACAATCATCAAACCGCTGATCACGGCAAAAAGGCCGCCCAATACAGGGATCACCACCGATCTGTCAAATCGATCTGAAAAAGCTCCCACAGGCCACTGGAGCAAAAGCCCCCCCAACACCGTAATTGTCATGAAATAAGACAGCTGGGACACACTCAAATTCATCTGATGACAAAACACCGGCCCCATGGTGTAAAAAGAGCTGACCATTAAACCGCCGGTAAAACACCCAAGCATTCCCATGGGTGCTTTTTGAAGAATCTTTTTCAGTTTAACCGGTTCAATTTCAGGCATTTCAGGATGAATGGAATGGGTTAATGCCACCGGAATAATGCAGGATACCAGTAAAAAACCTATAACAAAAAACAGAGTTTGGCCCTTTGGGTCGCCTAAGTTAAGAAACTGCTGACCCACACTGCTGCCCAGAAAACACATCACCATATATATGGAAAAAACCCTTCCCCTTGCCTGGGGCTGAGTACATTCATTGAGCCAGCTTTCTATGACCATGAACAACCCTATAGTGGCTATACCGGAAAAAAATCTGAAAACAGCCCATGCAACCGCTGACATATAACAGCCATGAAGCATGATCATGGCGGTTGCAAGGGCGGCAAAAGCCGTAAAGGATCGAATATGTCCGACACTTTTTATCAAGCGGCTGCAGTAGAAGGTTCCCACAACAGAACCGACAAAATAAGAGGTCAGGATCAACCCCGTTACCTGGGTTGAAAACCCTTCAATGGTAAGTCTCAAGCTTACGAATGTTGCCAGCAGTCCCAAACCCATTGCCAGCAGCAGCATTGCAGCATAAAGCGCAATAAATGGTTTTAATATTGATGCCATAACACATTTTCCAGTAGTTATTTTGTAAA
>JAHOYS010000092.1 GCA_019038815.1 Desulfobacterales bacterium
AAAAAAGCCGGGAAAGCATATCCCGGCTTTTTATTAAATTGTAATTTTATTATTGAGGAATAGATCCTTCAACATTATCCACATAATACATAATGCTGAGAAGGTCATCTTTTGAGGCTTTTTCCCCGGCTTTTATTTTCAGGTTGCCCTTATTATCGCTGATAGGACCCGTGAACGGGTCAAATACATCAACGCCCTGTTTCATTTGTTCGTATCTTTTTACAACAAGATCGTAAGCAGAAATTTTACCAAATTCCTTTGTGTCGAGCATTGCTTGTTTTAAAGCAGGGACAAATTTTGGATTGATAATTTCAGTTTCATTGCCGCCAAGGATGGCTGCTTTTTCTTTGGCAAGCCACCAGAGGTCCTTGTTGTTCCAGGTTTTATTATAAATATCTCCAAGGATTTTGACATACATGCCGCCCCAGTCCATGAACTGTCCTGAAACAACAGAATCCACCCCATAAGGCTGCATGGCGGAATAATGGCTGAAAGTATAAATCTGTTTTCCTTTTTCCGAATGGCTCTGTCCTACTTCAATTACAGCAGGGGTATCTTCGGTAAAGGCAAGGGTATCGCAGCCTTCTGCAATCAACGCTTCAGCAGCTTCTTTTGCTTTATCCGGTCCATACCAGGCATAAATCCATTTAATATGGAGTTTTGCATTTGGGTTTGCAGCCTTTATCCCTAATGCATAAGCATCAATATGACGAACCAGTTCAGGGATTGGGAAAGCTGCAACATAACCGACTTTATCTGTCTTGGTCAAAGCACCTGCCATAATCCCGTTCAGGTAATACATCTGGTAAAGATCACCAAAATAAGTCCCTACATTGTCGGATCGTTTGAATCCTGAGCAATGCATGAAAAGCTTGTCAGGATATCTGGCACCGGCTTTAATGGTATCGTCCATGAAACCAAAACTTGTGGTAAAAACAACGTCGCATTTCTGCTGCTGAATAAGCCGGTCAATGATTCTTGCACTGTCTGCTTCTGCAACAGATTCTACAAAGATGGTTTCAAGCCAGGGAAATTTTTTCTCTGCAAACTTTCTTCCAAGGTCATGGGCATGGGACCATCCATAATCACCAACAGGACCGACATAAATAAAGCCGGCTTTTAACTTTTTGTCGCTGGCAAAGGCAGTTGTAGAAAACCCAATAAAAGCTATAGAACACATTAATACCAATATCATCCACTTTTTCATTCCAAAGTCTCTCCTTTATTAAATTGATTAAAATTCTAAGGATAATACGATATTTAGATGTTTACAGTCAACAATTAGATTTTGAA
>JAHOYS010000214.1 GCA_019038815.1 Desulfobacterales bacterium
TTGACGGGCATTTTTCAATTTTTATACCAAATTCTGAAAATCAAACATACTTGCATTAGCCATAACTTCCCCAACATTCAATAATTCAAATGGTATCTTAAATCTCTGCTGAGCAAATAAGCTGGACAGTCGGAAAAATCCCTGTGTTAAACTTTAATCATGGAATTGAAGCTATTATAATATCAGGTTATCCTACCTTCAGTTTGTTTTTTTATTTTCAACATATTTGATTAAATCTTTTTCAATTACAGGATCAACATCAGGTTTTTCATAGGCCAAAAGCCTTTTTTCAAGCAATTGTGAGGCTCTTTGGTCTATTTGTCTGGGGTCCATTTCCAACCATTTTGAATGAAGGGTTCGAATGTTTAAATCCGGAATATAAAATTCACTCCTGCAGCGCCTGGCTGTGTGGGGTTCAATAAGGTAGTTACCGGAAGTTCCCAGTTTTTTTATCAACTCCATTGCAAAGGCATCCTCACTGAATTCAATGGGTTTCATCAATTTTTTGATAGCACAGCAAAGATCTTCATCTGCTATGAATTTTTCAAAACTCATGGCCAGCATTGAACCAAAGGTACCGCAGGCATGCAGACTGACATGAACTCCGCTGAGTGCCGCCGTTGTCAGCATCATTGAGGACTCCATACCTGCCTGGTAATCCAGGCTGAAAGACTCGGTTAAAGCGCCCTGGCTTCGGCAGGGGATATGATAATAACGTCCCAGGGCGGTAACAATAGCGGTATGTTTGGCATCTTCAGGAGATGCATTGACATATCCACCGGTTTTCATATCTGTTGGGCTGCCGCCCAGGCCGTAAACAACAGGTGTGCCGGGGTTTACCAGCTGGGTAAGGCAGATTCCGGCAAGTGTACAGGCATTGGAAACCACTAGGGAGCCTGCAAGGGTTATCGGGCCTGATGATCCCATAGAACAGGAGGAATGAATGATTAGGGGTTGTTTTGCTTTGGCATAGACCAGAAGTGCATCCACCATTTCTTCGGCATATTGCAAAGGAGATAAAGAATCCACCAGGTTGAGCATGACCGGCTTATCCGCGTTTCCAAATATTATTTTGGCCATCTCTAATGACTCTTCGGCACAGGTTTTAGAAGACGTACTCCCCATGAGGGGCTTATCCGTCAGCAGCATGGTTGACAGCAGCATATCAAGATGGGCTGTTTTAGCCGGCACATCATTGGGCTGGGCCACGATAGAACTGTTAAAATCAAGAGCCTTGGACGTCTGGACAAGCTTACAGAATTTTTTTGTATCTTCCAGCA
>JAHOYS010000095.1 GCA_019038815.1 Desulfobacterales bacterium
GTTCACATAATCTTTATTCTGACAGGGCTTTGACAGATGGTCAATTCCGGCATCTTTTTGTTTCAGTTCTTTTATGGATTCTAAAAATTCAATGTTACCGGAGATAAACAGGATTGGAATTGTCTTGTCTGTTAACCTGATATGATTATAAACATCCATCCCGTTAATTTTTCCAGGAAGGATATAGTCCAGACTTATCAAATCATATTCATTTTTTTTAAATAAATCCATAGCAGCCTGCCCATCGTTAGCGACATCAACTTTATGGTTACATGGCTCCTGGGACAGTATTCCATACTGGACGCCTGATATTGCCGGTTCATCCTCTACAAGAAGAATTGATTTGTCAAAATATATTTTTTCTTTCTGAATTTCTGCTTTTTCCTCATTTGTTAACTCTTTTTTAATAACAGGCAGGCTGATAGTGAATTTTGTGCCTGATCCAAATTCGGATTCAACAGAAATACTGCCCTTGTGCTGTTCAATATATTTTTTTACATTAGCCATTCCATAACCGGTTCCTTTAATTGCCCTTCCATATGAACCGGTTATATCCTTAGTTCCTTTCAGGGTAAAAGATGGTTCATAAATATTTTCCAAATTTTCTTTGGTAATTCCACACCCGTTATCCTCAATTTCAAAACAGATATTATCTTTTGTGCAAAATGCCCTGATCATTATTACAGGGCGTTCAATCATACTTACGGCATGAATTGAATTTTGTATCAGATTTACAAGCATATGTTCTATCATTCCCGGATCAGCAAGCAAGTCTGGCATCCCCGGCTTGTCTTCCTTTATAAACTCAACTCCATCCAAATCTTTTTTCATCAGATTTGCAACAAGATCAATTTTTTCACTGATGCTGAAAAATTCCTGTTTAGGTTCCTGGTCTTTGGCAAATGCAACCAGATTTCTTGTTAAATTTTTACCCCGCAGGGTCTGTTCAAATATTAATTCAAGCGTTTTTTTTGTCTCTTCATCTTTGCAATCCATCAGTGAGAGCTCGGCATTCCCCATTATAATGCCCAGAATATTATTAAAATCATGGGCCATTTTCCCTGCAACCTGACCTACCAACGCCAGTTTTTTCTGTTCACCGGCAATTTTCTGAGCATTTATTTTTTCTTGTTCAGCCTGTTTTAGTTCGGTGATGTCTCGGGTAATAGAAAGGATAACGTCTTGATTTGCGATACCCAATACCCTGGCAGACATAAGACCGGTTCTGATCTGTCCGTCTTTTCCTATAAAATTTGCTTCAAGGTTCTCAACAAGTCCAT
>JAHOYS010000327.1 GCA_019038815.1 Desulfobacterales bacterium
AAGGCAGCGTTAATGTTGAGAGCCAGTTATGGGCTGTTCGGATTTCAGCACCATTTGGAAATGTTTTTTCCTTTTTTAATTCTTTGACAACCTGAACCATTTTTAACTGTGGAAAAAATTTTCTGAACACTTCAAAATTTGAACTCAAGCTATTGTCTTTCCATTTAACTTCCACCATCAGTACAGGATCATCACCGGATGTGGTACAAAAATCAATCTCTTTTTTATCCTTGTTTCTCAGGTAAAACAGCTTTTTTGTTTCTCCAAAACAATCTTCCCGAAAATGTATTTCCTTTTGAATGGCACATGCAACAGTGTTCTCCAGTTTAATACCCTGATCACCCATGACCTGCCCGGTATCATAAAAATAGAATTTAGGAGCTTTTTGAATTGCCCTGGCAATATTTTTATGAAAAGGTGGAACTTTAAAAATTATATACATATTTTCAAGTATCGTGAGCCATCTTTTTACAGTTTTATCAGAGCATTGTAAATCCTGCGATAAAGAGGCATAGGATATCGGGCTTCCCACACGGTGTTTTAATAATTGAATCAGTGTTTCAATCTGGATGATTTGCTGGACATTCTCAAGATCAATTATGTCCTGCTTTAAAATAATATCCAGGTGTGATTTTTTCCAACGATTGTAAAATCGGGTTGTCCCGTTTAAAAATGGTTCAGGAAAACCGCCGGAAATTAACAGTTTGTCTAATTCCGCTTCAAGGTTACCAGGGTTTAAAAAATTGTGAATTTCTTTTAAATCCAGGGGATGCAATCTAAACTGGAAAAATCTTCCCGCCAAAGAATCGCCAACCTTTCTGTAAGTGTCGAGTTTGGCGCTGCCGGTAACAAGAATTGAGGGCGGAATGCCTTCCGTATCATAAACTCCTTTTAACCATGATTTCCAGTTCTTTAACTTATGAAGTTCATCAAAGATAACAATCTTTTTTGATCTGTCCCAGGATCTTTCCTGCAAGCCCAACCTGTCGTCCGGATTATCAAAGTTGAAGTAATCATAATCAGGATTTAACATTTTGGACAGCGTTGTCTTTCCTGTTTGGCGTGGCCCGGTCAGCAGGATTATTTTTTTATCCAGATCTTCCTGAATATATTTTTCCAAGTATCGTTTCATAGCGTCTATTCTGACATTAATTCCGAAATAGTCAAGACTTTTTCGGAATTAAGTTCGATGTGAAAATCAGATTGTGCCACAATATTTATTTCATATGGCGCAATTATGAAAAACGTGCCAAATTGTTATAATGATCTG
>JAHOYS010000150.1 GCA_019038815.1 Desulfobacterales bacterium
TTTTCCAGCCGTCTCCCAAGCCAGAGAACCCTGTCAACATCCCAGCCATGTTCAATACCCATTTCATCTACCTGCACCAGGGTGTCTTCCAGGCAGACCAGACCCACATATCTGGGGTCATCATAATAATACTCTCCTGTACCCTTGATGGGGCAGTCATCCAGGAAATTTGCAGGCTGTCCGCCCAAACCGCCCAGGGTGGCTTCAAAGTTTGTTATGCCAGCATGCAATGCAGCCAGCATTGAGGCGGATGCCACTCTTTTGGTCTCATGGAAATGGGCAATGTGAAGATTGGTATCCGGCAGTTCGTCCAGAACCATGGAAAAATATCTGTAAACCTCTGCAGCAGATGCACTCCCGTCATGGTCGGCATGCTCAACGTCATGGGCACCAAGATTCAGCCACCTCTTTGCAAAGGTTACAGCGTCTTTCATATCTGTAGCTCCTCCAATGGGACTGCCCCAGATGGTACTTACAGTTCCGCACATTTTAATGCCGGCATCATTGCATTTTTTTATGCATCGCTCAGCCTCTTTCCAATAATTGGGAAGAGTGGTGCCTGAATTTGCAAAATGGTGCTCCTCTTCAGTGGATACCATCATAAGAATTCTGTCAGGGCCGACTCCCTGTTCTTTTAGCTTAATTGCTCTGTCCACAGCAGTCTCTCTGATGGTGATAGCTGTCAGGCAGATATCTTCAGGATTGATCCCCTTTTTTTCACATTTCTTTTTAAACCTGTCTCCCTTTAAATGTGCCAAGAGTTCTTCTGCATCCCTGAACTGTGGCATGGAGTTAGGGTTGCCAAGATTTGTCACTTCAATATCACGACATCCTGCAAAAATAAGTTCTTCCAAATAAAACTTTTTAGCTTCCGTGGAAACAAATTTTTCTTCATGCTGAAACCCGTCTCTTACGGTAATATCGCCAATAGTAACTTTTTTAGGCATTCTTGGAAATATTTTCCAGTAATCATACTCTGTCATTTTTTCTCCTTGTTTTTTTAAATTTTTTATTATTTATCTGATTTATTCCAAAAAAAATGTTATCAAAAAATCCCGGGATGTGAAGCTGATCCCGATCTGATTAGGCAAAAAAAATAGGCCAACAGTGCTTACTCTTACACTGTTGGCCTATTTAAAGCTGATCATCAATAAAGCGGGCTTGATCCTCTTCTTACCTGCCAAGTACTAACGTTTTTATATTCACTAAAATATTAAATTGGGTTTGAGATGTCAATTATTATTTTGGCTACTATTGAATCGGTACTCC
>JAHOYS010000118.1 GCA_019038815.1 Desulfobacterales bacterium
CTGTTTTACAGGGGGCAGCTTCAGAATTACCCCCAGAACCGCAGCAAGAGCCCGGTGGCTGAACAACACCTTATTATCAAAAATCAGGTGCTGAAGTTTTCCCCGTTCAATAGCCATAACCACGGCTCTGTGAGTACCGTTTAACGGGGTGATGACCCGTTGGGGCAAAGGTTTGAGTTCAAGACTGTCTTCCGTGCATGCCCGGACACAAAGACCGCAGCCAAGACAGATATCTTTATTAAGGCGGGCGGTTTTCTTTTTAAGGTTTTTGGGATCATTGGCTGATACCAGAGTCATGGCCTCCACCGGACAGATAGTCACGCATTTACCACAGCCAGTGCAGGAATCACTATTGATTTTTGGAATAAAATTAGAAGTGTGTATCGGATTGAATGTTGAAAACCGTCGAGCCGCAATCATGGCCTCACAACAGCATCCGCAGCAGTTACAGATAAAATTAACCCGATCCCTGACATTTTCCCCGAACTGGACCAAGTTGGATTCATATGCTTTTTCAAGAAGATCCAGTCCTTCTGAAACACCTACTGCACGGGCATGACCATATTTTATCAGAGATCTGCCAGACGTGTTAAATGTCATACAAATATCCATAGGTCTGTCACAAGCTTTGCCTATATGATACATTTTATGACGGCAGTAACAGGTACTTATCCCCCTGTGGGATGCGGTTTTGATAACCTGTGATGCCCGCTCATAATCCAGGACATGAATCGCATTCTCATTGGACAGCACAGGTTCATGGATAAATACACGGCCCAGCTGAGTATCGCCCACAGTAAACAGACTTTTTATAAAATCTTCTTCCACGTTCAAATACTGGTAGAACAGTTCACTTAATACCTTCTGGTCAATATCATGCCGCACCCGCATCATAGAGAATTCAAAAAAACCGGCCATGGGCGGAGGCAGGACATATTGGGTCTGGCCTTTTTGATCAATATCCACCAGAATAGCCCGGGACGCGAGCCGGTCCAGAACCTTCCGGGCTTTGGACAAGCTCATTTTCCAGATCCTGGCTGCTTTGCCGGCCGTAACAGGTTTAATGGGAAGCAGGGAGACCAGACGCGCATCTGTTTCTGAAAACAGCATGGTCAAAATTTTGTCCAGCAGCATAGAAGGAGGTGCGCCCTGCGGAAACAAATTCAGGCGATCAACCAGACGGGCATAGCCGGATTTATTGGTGTGATGTGCCATAGTTCAGCTTCCATGTAATTTCTTTTTGAAATTATTTCATGAATATCATTAAT
>JAHOYS010000286.1 GCA_019038815.1 Desulfobacterales bacterium
TGAAATAATCCCATTGTTCCTGTTCGCATATTGTTAGAACATTCTGATTGCCATAGAGCCCGTCGAGCAATAAACATATCGGTAATCGCGGATAATGCTGTTTGAGTTTATCCGTAAGCCGGTAAAATGCTTTAAGCTCACAATCCTGCTTTTTGAATTCATCGTCAGCCTCGGAAAGCGGTTTCCCGTGCTCGTGAGTGTTCTCTATAAATTCAATGTCGATAGGCAATACGAAACCGGACGGACCCACCAGCATGGCGACCAATGCATAGTGAAAGCAGGTGGTTTTATCATCTTTGGTTCTGCGCAGGCAATGTTCACAATGCGGTTCGTTAAAGGTAGCAAAGCAAACACCATCGACTGCAATTCGGAATGCTCCATCAAAACGGATGCTGTCAAGCACTTTTGATTTAACTAATTGCTTGACGCAAGACCGCAAAACACGCGGAAGTTCAGATGTATCGAGTTTTTTAAAAAGGCGTTCATTGTATCCGGATGTGCCAAATTCTCCTCGTTGCTTTGTGAAAATTCAAGTAGATTTTTCAGAAAGTTTGGAGTCTGGCTTTCCGCTCCAAGTTGACGGCGTGATTTCATGTGGGCAAGAAACATCAAAAGTGCGGAAAACAGCAAATGTTCCGCGCTGTAGATAATCCGTTCAGAATTGCGGGGATCTTTTACTTTGCCCAGCCATTCCCGGATATTCGGTATATAGTGCTCCATAGTCGCCAACGGCAGGTTGGCGATTATTCCTCCAGATTCTTTCGGTTGCGGTTTACGGCCCGGTTTGTTTGGACGTACTTGCGAATGATTTGTTCGCTCATTTGATCGATTTCCTTCATGATTGCTTTGATTCGTTTGTGTTCTTTGACCCATTGCTCAACCTCCTCGCTTAATCCCACCGGGATATAAATTCCTTTAGTTTTTCCACGAACTTTACTACTCAACATGCAACACGGGTGTTTATCGCCTCCGCTTGCACAGTTGCATTTTGGATTGCCGCATTTTCTCCCGGTTCGAATAAAGGAACCTGAAATAAAAATATCAGCTTCGCCGATTTTTCTGATTTTTGCTTTGATGCGCTGACGTAACATGTTGATTGACGGTTCCTTTTTCATTCTACTTGACCTCCTTTTGGGATATTTGCATATTGATTAGTATAGCACCTAATCAAAAAAAGGCAAGTAAAAAAGCATTCCGAAATGATTTTTTAGGTTTTTTTTAAATTGAGGCAGGATTTAGTGCGAACTATTCCTGATTCTTCAGAGCTG
>JAHOYS010000109.1 GCA_019038815.1 Desulfobacterales bacterium
TGGATTTTGAGATGGCATACTCTTTTCCTTCAGATAAAATTGACCTTAAGTGTAATACTGATAACACACCATATCAAGAATTGAAAACATCTTTAAAAACAGCGTTCCATGGCATAGCAATCGTAAAAGGGTCAACCCGGTAACATTCATTGCCCGCATATACGATGATTGCCGGTGCCGCCTTGTCCTGACCATATGTTTCTCTGAAAGCGCGAAGACCACGGGTGTCGTGACCAGAAAGTGTAGTTTTACATTTAACTTCTATGGGGAAAAGACGACCGTCCAGTTCCAGAATCAAATCCACCTCTGCTCCGCCTGATGTGCGCCAGTGATACAGTTGGGGAGGAGTAGCCAGTAACGATGACAGTCGATAAATAGAATTTACCACCCAGGATTCAAACAATGCGCCACGAAATGGGCTGACGGCCAGAGCTTCCGGTGAAGAGATTCGCTGCAGATAACAGGCCATTCCCGTGTCACGCCAAAAACCTTTCCGCTTGCCACTGACTCTTTTTATTGTATTGCCATGATAAGGGTAAAGTTCCAGCCACTGAAAAGTGTTCTCCAGCAGATCCAGCCAGCGACGGGAAGTTGCCGGTGTAATACCAATTTCTCTGCCCAGCTGCGAAGCATTGATTTCCTGCCCGGTCAGGGCGGCGCTTAGGCCAAGAAATCTATCGAATGCCGATAGCTCACGGATATTTTCCAGCAAACGGATATCCCGCTCCACATAGGTCTGAATGTATGATCGAAAATAGTCCGGGACAATTTCATCCGGCATGTCCAAAATTCCTGGTAGAGAACCTCGCCAAAGCAAATTAACTAAAGGAGGAATTGAAAGCACCTTGTTTCCCTTGCAGATTGTTTCGGGAGACTTAAGATAAGATTCAAGCCAGGTATTGTCTGGCCGTTCAAACATTTCATGCAGTGTCAAACCCTCAAGATTCAAGATTCCGACCCGGCCGGCCATACTTTCTGCCACTGAGCGGAGCATGCTTAAATTTTGTGATCCGGTCAGGAAGTATTGAGCAGGAGAATCAGACCTGTCTACTTTTCGTTTGAGAGCAGGCAGTAACTCGGGAACATATTGTACCTCATCGAGAATGAGCGGCCCAGGAAAGGTATCGAGGAATAAATCAGGGTCCTGCCGGGCACCATATAAATCCTGTACAGGATCGAATACAAATGATTTCATATCAGGCAATAAATTCTGGAGCAAGGTGCTTTTCCCTACCTGCCTTGCGCCAGTGACCA
>JAHOYS010000102.1 GCA_019038815.1 Desulfobacterales bacterium
GTGGCAAAGATACTGCCCGGAATACATATAAAAAACTTTGGAACAGCTGTTCTTGTCGCTTTTATTTACAGTGTGATTAATTTTCTTCTGGGAAAAATCCTATTCTTTTTTGCATTTCCGGTAATTTTTATTACATTTGGATTGTTTGTTTTTATTATTGATGCCTTTCTTTTATGGATCACAGATAAAATAATAGAAGATTTTGAGATTGATAATTTCGTTACTACAATTTTAGCAGCATTTTTGATAATGGTATCAGATAGATTACTTAGTTGGATCTTCCTTTAAAAAAGCAGGATGGGGACTCACTGGGCTAAAAAGGTTGGATTATTGATTCCCAATCAGAATCTTTAGTTTTGGTTCTTGAATTAGTCAAATTTTTTGAAAAGATACTCAAGACCATTAAGTTTGATTTCATAAACAGCCTGTAGCATCTCTCCAAGTTTTCCTTCTGGGAATCCTTTCTGTGAAAACCAGACCAGATATCGTTCCGGAAGATCAACTAACCGCAAGCCCTTATATTTACCGAACGGCATTTTTGTAGTTGCAAGGGCAATAAATTCTTTTTTGTCAGGTTGAATAAGTCTGTTCATTTTATTTCAATCAATAAATCTGTATACAGGAAAAATCAATCGCCAATGCCCTCCAATACAGGATCATCGCTTTTTAAAATAGTACAAGTTTCAGTTTTCTGATCAAAAACAATAACAGTTTTTCCGGATTTAAGCTGACCAAGCACCTGGGATATTTTTGTTTCCAAAGATACTTCAATTTCTCCATAGTCAGTGCCATCCCGTGTGACAAATTCTTCGATAACGCCCTGGAGAGCTTCTGGAGATAATTGGTCGTATGGGATTTTAATAGCTGTCATTCTCAAGATTATATTGTCAAAAGTTTTTCATCATTTTTTAAAATTTCTGTAAGTGGGACTCCCCAATATATCACTTCAATTCCAAGCTTTTCCAGCTCATCAGTCACTCCTAACTGATCAGCACACGCTTTACATGCAGTGACATGAACTCCAGCTTCCAATGCTTCTTTAATTTTTTTTTGAATTTCCTTGTTTTCACTTACCAGTTTTGTTGTTGCGCCCCAGACAATCAGGGTTACTTGTTCCCACCATCCGTGGATAAGCGAATTTATAGTATACATAAAAACCATTTTTTCAGCTGTTATAGGGTTGTCATTTGTCCATAATACATAAAGATGTTTTTTATCGCTCATTAATACCCTC
>JAHOYS010000051.1 GCA_019038815.1 Desulfobacterales bacterium
AGCAGAGCTGCGAGGAATTATTTTAAATAAAGGAGTGAAAAAATGACGCAAAACAAATATGTAGTTTTAGTAGGCGCCTTATTAGCTCAAGTAACAATTGCCGGACTTTATGCTTGGAGTGTATTCGGTATAGCAATCGAAAGAGAAACCGGTTGGTCTGGTGACGAAATATTATTAACTTATTCGATTGCACAGTTTGTCTTCGCCTTGAGCACAATTGTCTCTGGAAGATTAGTCGATACTAAGGGACCTAGGTTTACGATAATAATTGGCGGTGTGTTATATGGCGGAGGTTTAATCTTGTCTTCATTTGCTACCTCGCCATTCATGTTGTATATAACTTACGGTGTCATTGCAGGAGCTGGTGTTGGTTTTGTTTATGTATGCCCAATTGCAACTCTGGTCAAATGGTTCCCACAAAAAAAAGGGACAATTATAGGTTTATCAGTTGCTGTTTTTGGCGGCGGAAGTATTATTTTCAAGGATGTTATCGCGTGGCTTTTAGTAGATTCCGATGTTTCCACTGCCTTTTTACATCTTGGATTAGTTACTACCGTAATCATCATTATTGGTGGATCACTTACTAGTGTCCCAGAAGGATTTAAGAAAAGCCTTCTTGAAAAAACCAAAGAAGATTACACTACCTCAGAAATGGTTAAAACACCTAAATTCTATTTAACATGGATAATGTTCTGGCTTGCAGTAATTCCTGGTATATTGGTTTTAGGAGCTGCTAAAAATATTGGCATAGAGGTTGCTGGTTTAGGAGATGAAGCTGCTGCAACAATTATCAGTATTCTCGCCATATCGAACGCCAGCAGCCGTCTCATTTCAGGAGCTTTATCAGATAAAGTAGGAACGCTGAACGTTCTTAAAGGACAATTTGTAGTTACTATTTTAGCCCTCTTATCTTTAAGCTTCCTGGCAGAAACTCCGGCAATGTTTTATCTGGGAGTTGTTGGTATCGCTGTCGGATATGGAGGTTTCCTTGCGTTATTTCCAACATTTACAAACCAGCAATGGGGTATATTTCGATATGGTTCTAATTATGGTATAGTTTATCAGGCATATGCATTATCTGCATTAACCGGAATATTTATTAAATCTACTGTAGGCACTTTTATCAACACTTTTATTGTCGCGGCTATAGCTGCGGCAATCGGTTTAGGAGTTGCATTCTTTGTTAAAGAAAGAAAAACTGCTCCCCCCATTACCATTCGCAATTGAACC
>JAHOYS010000026.1 GCA_019038815.1 Desulfobacterales bacterium
AAAAAATATATGAAATTATTGACATCGCCTGACAGACTTGTGGGCTTAATAGGTCAAAGAGGTGTTGGGAAAACGACCTTATTGCTGCAATACCTGAAAAAGAATTTTCAGATTAGTGAATATTTATACTTTAGCGCAGATGATATCTATGTAGCAGACACAAAGCTCTATGATATAGCAGATGAATTTGCCAGGCTCGGCGGCAAGGTGATAGTTATTGACGAGATTCATAAATACTATAACTGGGCACAGGAATTGAAAAATATTTTTGATTCATTTCCCAAAATGCTGATACGATTCAGCGGTTCGGCAATGCTCAATATCATGTATGAAAAATATGATTTAAGCAGAAGATGTGTTACTGCATACATGGGAACTTTAAGTTTTTCAGAATTTCTTGAGCTTGATAAAAAACTTGAATTATCTTCTCTCTCTTTTGATGATATCATCACACAAGGTTCAGAAATCAGCCTTGATCTTGCACTCTCCCATTCAAATATTTACAGTGATTTTAAAGATTTTCTAAAATTTGGTGCATACCCGTTTTTTATGGAAAACAAGGATACATATAAAAATAAACTTTTTAATGCCCTTGAGAAAATTATTAATGAAGATATACCATCCTGTAATAAAATTGATTATGCTCAGCTGATAGTTTTTAAAAAAATCATTGCAATATTAATTGAATCAAGGGTGCCATATAAAGTCAATATGGCCAAGCTGTCCTTAAAACTTGGTATCAGTCATCCCACCCTTGCTTTGTACCTTACAATGCTGAAAGATTCAAAAATTTTTCATCCTGTAAAAAAATATTCTATTAAAGTATCAAAAAAACCGGAGAAGCTTTTGTTTGATAATACCAATATACTCCATGCCTATGCTGATGAGTTTGGCATTGAGGTTAACACAGGTACACTTAGAGAAACATTTTTTGCCAGTTGTTTTTCTGATATCTTCTACTCTGATATTGGTGATTTCAGAGTAAAAGACAGATTTTTTGAGATTGGTGGCAGAAATAAAACTTTTAAGCAAATCAAAGATACTCAAAACAGCTATCTTGTTGTTGATACGGACTACACCACAGAAAAACATAAAATACCATTATGGCTTTTTGGATTAATGTAATTGCATTGCAATACTTGCAACATAATATTGCAAATGATTCATTTGACGCAACAACAAAAATCTTTATAATCAGACAAAGATTAAATTCATAA
>JAHOYS010000065.1 GCA_019038815.1 Desulfobacterales bacterium
AAAGCTCCTGATAACCTGAGGTTTAAAGTGGAAGGTTCTGTCGGTGGGATGTTTTTTGATGATAACGATATTAAATTTATCGCAAATACAGGGGTGCTGGCGTTGATATATCTGGATAAGTTTGAGACAGATCGCATTAAACCCTATCTGGAGGCTGGAATAGGCGTTGTTTATACCGATTATCGTGTTAAGGGTCAGGACTATCGATTTAATTTTAATCCTCAAGCCGGAATGGGTATTGAATTCAAGAGAAAAGGAAGCCAAAATCGATTTATATCGTTAAGGATGCATCATGTTTCTAATAGCGGTATCGGCTCATCGAACAGGGGACTGAATACAATTGTATTTGCATTTGGTCAGTATTTTTAAATTTTTGGATTGTTTAAGATTTTTACTCCGATTTTTCAAGGAAGGTTGTTTTTTTGATGGATAGAATTATTAAAATTGTAAATCAGGTGCTGGAAGAAGAATTTGAAATTGATGCAGAACTCTTGAAGCCGGAATCATTGTTGTACGAAGATATCGGTCTTGACAGCCTTGATGCTGTTGATCTTATTGTGATGATTGATAAACAGCTTGGTGTAAGAATTGATGAAGAACAGGCAAGATCCATCAGGGTTTTGGAAGATGTCTATAAAATCATTGATGAGTTGTTAAAGGCAAAACAATAGTTTTTTTAATGTTCATTTCGCTATAAGAATCATGTTTATTTTCCCTGCAATCGTATCACTGACTCGCAGGATGGCCTTCACGCTGAACAGGCTGTTTTCTTTTTTGTCTATCATGATATCAAGACATACAGTTTCTCCCGGATGTATCAGGTTGGAAAATTTAGTTTTTTTAACTGACTTGATTGACAGGCAGGTGTCAAATGATTTTTCTAATGAATACTTTACCATCTCAATCTGGAAGATACCCGGTAAAATTGGATTCCCCGGAAAGTGACCTTTAAAAAGATCAAGTTCTTTTTTAAAGCAAAAAACCGCATTAATATGCGTATGATTTTTCTTTAACATAGAGATTTCTGAATTTTTCAGATCATTGTATAAGCTCATTTTTATAAACAGGTGTTCTCATTATCGGTTGTTAAATTTTTCATGGTCACAAACAAAAAGATCACATAAAGTACCGAACATTAATCTGCAGCGTGTATTTCATTTTTGTGTCTTTAATTAAAATAAATTCGGGATAAGGATTATCAGAGACTGT
>JAHOYS010000248.1 GCA_019038815.1 Desulfobacterales bacterium
ATCCCCAATGATCAATTATCTTGATGAAATTTGAGAAAAACCGGGATAACCGCCCCCACACAAATCATGCTTCCAAAGATAATAAATCCCATGGAGAAAAAACCATGATCCCCTAAAATCCCAATCAGGTTCGGAACGACGCCACCCCCGAAAAGAAAGGCAATGGGAATGGTAAAGGAAATGGCAATATTCTGTATTTTTTTTGATCCGATTTGAGACAGTGCGGCAAAAGCAGGTGGAAAAAAGCAGACCGCCAGCAATGGCTGGCAGAAAATCACCATCTTGATCAATTGCCCGTTCAGGATTCCAATCAGCAGGGTTGAAAACCCTGTTAAAAAAAGAACGGCTGACAGCGTAGGTTTCAGGCCGACCCGGTCTGACACCCACCCGATAAACAGCGGCATGGGCAGGGTTAAAATCCTGGACATGGTAATCAAAGAATTGGCCTGAGCCCGGGGCAGCCCATGAACATCGACAAGAAACAGCGGCAGCATGGAATACACGCCCAGTGTCCCGATAACGCCAAGACTGAACAAGATAATCATAATCCAGAAGGAGCGTTTTCCCACCAGGGGTAAAAATGCGGTCAGTGTCGGGGATTCTCCAAAAAAGTCATTCACGCGGGAAAATTTGAAAAAAAAGAACCCCAGGAAAATTGAGAATCCGCCGATGATAAAAAACACACCTCTCCAGGGTAGCCACAACAGAAGGATTTCACAGATCAAAGGAGATAAAAGAAAGCTTAAGTTGGGGGCCAGTTCGTGAATACCAATGGCCTTTCCCCAATTGTGCTGATCAATAGATGATGTCAGCATGGCCATCCCTGACGGAAGGTACAGAGCGGATGCCATTCCTACACAGAACAGTCCGGCCCTCATGCCCAATAACCCCTGGCTCAGCCCTGTAAAGATAAAAGCGATTCCTGCAGCAATGGCTGAAAATACAATGGTTTTTTTATGACCGATTTTAGAAGAGACAAACCCTGAGCATAATAAGGCAATAAAATAACCTGATGCAGATATTAAAAAAAGCGAACCGCCTTGATCATGGTTTAAACCCATGTTCGAGGATATGGTTGGCAATAAAGGAGAAACAATAATCCGAATAGTGAAATTAATAAAAAAGATTGCAGTCAAAAAAAACAAAATCAGTATCTGGAATCGGTTTATCGTTTGTATATTTTTTCTTTTAGAGG
>JAHOYS010000385.1 GCA_019038815.1 Desulfobacterales bacterium
TGCATTGGATGCCGCTTTTGCATGGCAGCCTGTCCCTATGGTGCAAGAAGTTTTAATTTCAGAGATCCAAGACCCTTTATCGAAGAAACTGTTCCAGAATTTCCCACCCGTTCAAAAGGAGTTGTTGAAAAATGCAATCTTTGTGCTGAACGGCTGGCAAAAGGAGAGCAACCCCATTGTGTGGAAGCATCTGAAGGTGCAATCGTGGTGGGTGATCTTGAGGATCCTGAATCTGAGGTCCGGGTACTTTTAAATGAACATTATACAATCAGACGTAAACAGTCTCTGGGTACCGAGCCCTCTGTTTACTATGTCATGTAAGGAGCGAGTATGCTTGAAATAGCTATTAAAGGAAGTAAGAATTACTGGTTATGGATAGTCTTTCTGCTCGCTGTAATTGGAGCAGGAGCGGTCGTTTATATTGACCAGTTCATGAACGGCCTTATGATCACCGGCATGAGCCGGGATGTATCATGGGGCTTTTATATTGCAAACTTTACATATCTTGTGGGTGTTGCCGCGGGAGGTGTCATGGTTGTCATCCCCTTTTATCTTCATGATTATGAAAAATTTCACAGAATTACCATCTTAGGAGAATTTTTGGCAGTTGCAGCTCTTATCATGTGTCTTCTTTTCATTGTTGTGGATTTAGGGCAGCCCACCCGTATGCTCAACGTATTATTATACCCGTCACCCAAGTCAATACTGTTCTATGATATGCTGGTTCTCAACGGCTATCTTTTTTTGAACATTGTCGTTGGCTGGAAGGTGCTGGAAGCGGAAAGAAATCAGGTGGAGCCTGTCTGGTGGACAAAACCTCTGGTTCTTCTTTCCATTCCCTTTGCCATTGGTATTCATACGGTAACAGCCTATCTTTACTGTGGTCTTCCGGGACGTGGTTTCTGGCTGACTGCCATATTGGCTCCCAGATTTCTGGCCTCGGCATTTGCTGCCGGCCCGGCCGTTTTGATTATTCTTTGTTATATTATCAGAAAATTTACCAAGTTTGATCCGGGCTGGGAAGCCATGCAGACATTGTCCAAAATCGTCTGTTATGCCATTATTGCCAACCTGTTCTTCTTTTTGTGTGAGGTCTTTGTTGTCTACTATTCCAATATTCCCGGCCATAAGGCACATATCCAGTATCTGTTGTTTGGATATCA
>JAHOYS010000237.1 GCA_019038815.1 Desulfobacterales bacterium
ATAGGAAAAAGCGGTCTGAACCAGAAACTGAAAAAGTTTAACATAGATAACTAGTTTAAAAAAATAAAAAAGAGTTCAAAATCTTGAACTCTTTTCCATCCTTCTTCAATTTATCTGCGGGAAAATACGATTCTTGATTCCTGTCAAACATCAAAAAAACTATAATTTCAAGTGGTTAAAGAAAACTTTGAAAATAATAATTATTTTATATATTATGGCAGGGAAATTGCAGTATTATTCTATCACTAACAGAATGTTAGTTTTTTCATCTTTTTTTCCTTTTCTTAAAAAGGCTGCGACTGCAAAGATACGCAGCCTTTTTAAGTTTATATCACTTTATTTCATCAAGTTTACTTTCAGCAATCGGCCTGTACATTGAACTTTCATATTCCGTCACAATTTTATCATACATTTTTTTGCTCTCAGCCGCATTATTATCGGCTTCATACAACATGGCAAGTGAAAAGCCTGCTTCATCCTTCAATAGATCATTTTCCCCTTTCTCGATTTGAAGAAAATATTTCTTGGCCTCTTCAAATTCTTTTCTGGCAAGGCTTACATGCCCCAGGGAGGCCAGAAGAAAATTTTCCATCAAAGCTTCGTTTTTAAATATCTCAAGGGATTCTTTATAATATTTATAACTTTGATCAAATTTTGAAGCCTCATAACATATTTGAGCAAATTTAATCTTAGCCCGCTTACCCGAAGTTGTATTGGCATACTCTGTAAAAATAGTGTTAAAGTCTTCTTTAGTGTCCAGATACCCTTTATCCGGATCATCGGCTTTTGCATATCTGGTTAATGCCTGGCTCACAAGTATGGCAGCATTATTTTCAGCTCTTTGAAAGCTGTACATAACCCCTGAAAAAATCACTGCTGCCAGAACAATGGCCCCCGCAATCAGAATTAATTGTTTTTTATATTCTTTAACATAGGCTAATGCCTTTAAAAGGTTTTCCTGAAAAGGGTCTAATTGTTCAAGTTCCTTTTTCCGTTCATTTGAGACTCTCTGTTCTGCCATTCTGCTGTTCCTTAGTATATGGGGTCAGGCTTGGCTTATTTGAACAATAAGCCAAGCCTGACCCCGGTTTTTACCACACGAGTGTTTTATAAATCCAGCCGACATCCCCGTCAGCATGCTCAAT
>JAHOYS010000252.1 GCA_019038815.1 Desulfobacterales bacterium
TCATGATTAAAATCACAGGAGACCAGATATTCACTGGTCACGCCCAGAATGTCTTTCAACCCATATTCAGATGCTTTGGTTAAAGCATGGTTGACTGCTTCGATATTTGTATCAGACTTTACCATAAGAACGATATCCATAATAGATACATTGGTAGTGGGAACCCTGATGGCCAGGGTTTCAAATTTTCCTTGCATGGACGGCAGTATTTTATAGATCCCTTTTTCCAGGGTTGTATTCACGGGGATGATGGACAGCAGGGCTGACCGTGTCTTCCTCAAATCAGGATTATAGGCATCAATTACAGGTTGATCATGCATGGCAGAATGAATAGTGGTAATGGACCCGCTTTCAATTCCAAAGGCTTGATCAAGCACATGAAGAACAGGGATAACGCAATTGGTTGTGCAGGAAGCGTTTGAAATAATGGTATGCTCTTTTTTCAATATGTGATGATTTACACCATAAACAATGGTGGCATCCATTTCATCTTTTGCCGGCTGTGAAAAAATAACCTTTTTAGCCCCTGAAAGCAGATGCATCTCAGCTGCTTTCCTGTCATTATAAAATCCCGTGCAATCCAGGACAGCATCAATCTTTAATTCTTTCCATGGAAGGTCGGAAATATTCTTTTCCTGCAGCACTCTTATCTGATCTTTTCCAATGATCAAAGACCCATTTTTGAGTTCAACATTCAGGTGAAATCTGCCATGAGTTGAATCATATTTGGTCAAATGATAAATTGTTTTTTCATCAGCCGTCTCATTTATAGCAACAAGATTAATTTTGTCATAAAAGGTTCTGGATTCATACAAAGCTCTGGTAACACACCGCCCGATCCTGCCATATCCGTTAATTGCAATATTGATTTTCATTTTATTATTTTCACAAGAGTCTTTGTCTTGCAGCACCTCATTAGCTTTAGTGTTTCAAACTTTTTATTTTCTTTTAATCACAACTTTGATCTTATAGCACAAACCCATCCATAAATTAATCATTAATATCTTGAAATCCCGATTCAATTTTCCTGCACCTTAAGAACAGGCTTGCACTTTTTTAAAAAATTATAAAAAAGTGCTTGACAGAAAATTAAAAAGTTGCATAAAGTGAAACAAATTTAAAGAGAGTAAACATGCTTGAAA
>JAHOYS010000133.1 GCA_019038815.1 Desulfobacterales bacterium
TTTTTTTCAAGTTCTTCCATGATAGCATCCCCCATAGATTTTGTATCTACGGCCTTGTCTTTTTCATCGGTCAGATCAGCGGTAAAAATGTTTTTTTCAAGAACGTTTGAAATTGCATTTTCAATGGCGCCGGCAGCATCTGAGAGTCCAAAGGTATACTTAAGCATCATTGTCCCGGACAGAATCTGGGCAATGGGATTGGCAATACCTTTGCCTGCAATATCCGGTGCAGATCCACCTGCAGGTTCATAAAGACCAAATTTTTCTTCGTTCAGGCTGGCAGAAGCCAAAAGACCCATGGAACCGGTTATCATAGCACATTCATCAGAAATAATGTCTCCAAACATATTCCCGCAAAGAAGCACATCAAATTGATGCGGGTTTTTGACAAGCTGCATGGTGGCATTGTCAACATATATGTGGTTTAAGGTGACATCCGGGAATTCTTTTGCAATCCTGGTAACCGTTTCTCTCCAGAGAACCATGGAAAACAGGACATTGGCTTTATCTACGGATGTTACAAGATGTTTTCTTTTTTGGGCTGCTTCAAAGGCCATCCGTGCAATTCGTTCAATTTCAAATCGTGTATATACCATTGTATCATAGGCTTTTTCATCAGGCCCTTCCCCTTGCCTTCCCTTTGGTTCACCAAAATAGATACCGCCGGTTAACTCACGTACACATAGAATATCAAAGCCGTCTTTAACAATTTCGGGTTTTAACGGTGAGGCAGATGCCAGAGTAGGAAAGACCTTTGCAGGTCTAAGATTGCAATATAAACCAAAATGCTTTCTTAATGGCAGCAGGGCTCCTCGCTCAGGCTGCTCTTCCGGTGGAAGGTGCTCCCATTTGGGGCCGCCGACCGAGCCAAATAAAATCGCATCACTTTGTTCGCATAAGGTTAAAGTCGAATCAGGCAATGCTTTTCCATGGTTGTCAATGGCAGCGCCACCAATATCTGCAAATTCATATTCAAAGTCAAATCCATAAAGGGTTGCAGCCTTTTTAAGAATTTTAACCGCCTGTTCCATCACCTCTGGTCCGATTCCATCACCTGGAAGTACAGCAATCTTGTCCAAATTTGTCGATCTCCTGAATTTTTTAGTTACACTTATAAAAATTTTATATTATATTAATT
>JAHOYS010000243.1 GCA_019038815.1 Desulfobacterales bacterium
ATCTGCGGCTGGAGCACTGCATTTTATTTGTTTTGATTAAACTTCTTAAAAGGCTCATTTTCCGGTTCTTCGCTAACAATTTCTTCATACAAATGACGTTCTCCTAAATGGTTCCGGAAAAGCCACGTGTGTGCTTCATTTCCTTCAATATATAGAGGTCCAAGAGGGATCTTCCCGTGCCCATCCGGTAAATCCAGAACATACTGGGGAAGACAAAGGCCTGAAAGATGCCCTCTCAATGTATCCATTAAGGAAAGCCCTTTCTCTATAGAAGTTCTGAAATGACTAAGTCCCCGGGCCAAATCGCAGTGATGCAGATAGTAAGGTTTTGCCCCTAACTCATACGTCACGTCTCGGAAAAGTGTTGTCAGCGTGTCTGCATCGTCGTTGATCCCTTTTAATAATACGGTTTGGTTGAGCAACAGAAAACCAGCTTCACGCAATATACGGCAGGCTTCTTTATTTGCCGGAGTGATTTCTCTGGGATGGTTAATGTGTGTTACTATACATACCATCAAACGTCCACGAAGGGCATTGACCATATTTCGGGTGATTCTTTGTGGAAGCACTGCAGGGATCCTGGTATGTATTCGAACCAAACGGAGGTGTGAAATCCTTTCTAATTGCGATGATAACCAGGATAAGTCCGCATCTGAAATCATCAAGGGATCTCCGCCGCTTAAAATCACTTCACATATCTGTTTCTGTGAAGCAAGATACGCCAGTGCCGGAGCAAGTATTTCATGAGAAAATGCTCCTTCTTCTCCGTTTAATGATTCCTTTCGAAAACAATGTCGACAAGTGATTGCACATTGAAGTGTTGGGTAGAGCAAGGCGCGATCCAGATACCTATGAACAATCCTTGGAACAGGACTATGAATACGATCCCCGATGGGATCTTTCAATTCCTTATCATGCCATTTGAGCTCGTTTTCTGAGGGAACAACCTGTTTTCGAAGAGGGTCATGCGGGTCATTCCAATCGATCAGGTCGAGGTAACAAGCGGGAACAGTGACTTTAAAAATATTTGCCACATGCATCATACATGCGCGCTCTTGTTCTGATAACGGATACCCGAGCAGGTCGTTCTCATTTTTAATTGTTTTAAAAATATTTTTGTCCTTG
>JAHOYS010000205.1 GCA_019038815.1 Desulfobacterales bacterium
CCTGCTGCCTTGCCCTTAAATTATTTACCGTCAATTCCACAATATCCCGGATCATTGATTCAACATCCCTGCCGACATATCCAACTTCTGTAAACTTTGAGGCTTCAACCTTGTAAAAAGGAGAATCCGCCAAATTTGCAAGCCGTCGTGCTATCTCTGTCTTTCCTACACCCGTAGGACCAATCAATATAATATTTTTCGGAGCGATCTCTTCTTGAAGGTCATTGTCAAGCTGTCGCCTTCTCCATCTGTTTCTAAGAGCAATGGCAACTGATTTTTTGGCATCATTCTGCCCAATAATATATTTGTCCAGCTCTGTAACAATCTGTTCTGGTTTTAAATCTTTCATTGTTTCTCCAAAGGGTCCAAAGGAAAGCCCCCGTTATAATTCTTCCACAGCAATATGATGATTTGTATAAATACACAAATTGGCAGCTATCTTCATGGCTTTTTCTACAATTACTTCTGGTTGTAACTCGGTATTTTCAAGCAGCGCAACAGCTGCAGACTGTGCAGATGTACTGCCCGAACCGATACTGATCACCCCGTCATCAGGTTCAATCACATCCCCATTGCCCGATAACAGATAAGTGTTCTCCTTATCCACAGCGATCATCATGGCCTCAAGTCGCCTTAAATATTTATCCGTTCTCCAGTCCCGGGCAAGTTCCACACACGCCCTTGTCAGGCTTCCATTATATCTTTCCAGTTTTTGTTCAAGTTTTTCAGACAGAGTCAATGCATCTGCCGTGGCCCCTGCAAATCCTACAATAATCTTATCATTATAAATTCTTCTGACTTTTCTTGCTTTGTGTTTTGTGACAATACTTCCCAATGTCACCTGTCCGTCCCCTGCAACAACAACTTTGTTTTTATGCCTTACAGCAAGAATGGTTGTTCCATGAAATGTCATATTTTCAGCTCCTTGGATGCGCTTTGTCATATACCCGCATCAGTCTGTCCATACTCACATGGGTATAGACCTGGGTGGTGGATAAGCTTACATGCCCCAGAATTTCCTGAATTCCCCTTAAATCCGCACCCGAATCAAGCATATGCGTTGCAAAGGAATGACGCAGCATATGGGGTGAAACCGGTATATTCAACTGACAATCCCTTACTA
>JAHOYS010000397.1 GCA_019038815.1 Desulfobacterales bacterium
GGAACTCAGGATGAATTAAAATAGACGCGCCACTTTGAAATGTCAGGCAATGAGATTAGCTCCAATCTCAACGATGCCAAAAGTTGGCTCGCTAGATTTCTCATACTGCGGAAAAACTTTATGCTTGCTGCATGAATAAGATCAGATTTTGAGGTCTCTGCCTGTAGTTTTCTGAATATATTCGAATGCAGCATAAGTTGTTCTATAGTTAAAGCGATTAATCGCAGCAAAAAGTAATTTTGCAGACAATTGCCAGTGATTCCGAATCCGTGTTTCAGCTCCATCCCATGATTTTTAAGCGTGTTAAAGCCTTGATTTTCAATTTTCCAACGTTGTCGACCTCCCTGGTTAATGAGTTCTGCTATATTTTCCCGATCAGGACGGGAATTGCATAAATATGAAAATTTCATTCTTTTGCCATCCTGAGTTTCCTCCGTGCATGAAATTGCGAATAAATAATGTTTTTTCCCTTTACGCGCTCCTCTCCGGAAAGCATGTTGTATTGGTTCGCTGCTCCACGAGTAAGTTAGGGTTTTGTCTTCTTCCTGTTGCATCAGGCGGTTTGCCCGATGTTGTCTATAATCAGCACGAATCTTTTTTTGTAATGCCGGCAGCGAATCATCTTGTAAAGTAATGAAATAATCCCATTGTTCTTGTTCGCATATTGTTAGAACATTTTGATTGGCATAGAGCCCGTCGAGCAATAAACATATCGGCAATCGCGGATAATGTTGTTTGAGTTTATCTGTAAGCCGGTAAAATGCTTTAAGCTCACAATCCTGTTTTTTGAATTCATCGTCAGCCTCGGAAAGCGGTTTCCCATACTCGTGAGTGTTCTCTATAAATTCAATGTCGATGGGCAACACAAAACCGGACGGACCCACCAGCATGGCGACCAATGCATAGTGAAAGCAGGTAGTTTTATCATCTTTGGTTCTGCGCAGGCAATGTTCACAATGCGGTTCGTTAAAGGTAGCAAAGCAAACACCATCGACTGCAATTCGGAATGCTCCATCAAAACGGATGCTGTCAAGCACTTTTGATTTAACTAATTGCTTGACGCAAGACCGCAAAACACGCGGAAGTTCAGATGTATCGAG
>JAHOYS010000383.1 GCA_019038815.1 Desulfobacterales bacterium
TGAAAGCATGGCATCCCCGAGTTTTTCATATTCATCTGCATTGATCTCAGGAAGACCACCGGTTTTTTGGGGTTGAACCTGCGGGATATCCTTTACAGGGTCCTGAGAAAGATTGCCATATTTTGTTCCGCAGCCGATCATGAAAAAACAAACCAAGCCCAATATTAACAAAAGAATATGCCTTTTTGTTTTTTTAACCATCATTACATCTTCGAAAACATACGAAAAATGTTTATGGCGGCCGGGCCTAATATAACAACAAAAAGAACAGGGAAAATAAACAGCAGCAACGGCATTAGAATAGCAACCGGGAGTTTGGCAGCCTTTTCTTCCGCCCGCTGAAATCTCTGGGTTCGAAAGGAGTCGGAAAATACTTTTAATGCAACTGCCACACTGGTTCCGAATTTGTCTGTTTGAATGATTAATGTCACAAGGCTTTTTGTTTCTGAAAGCCCTGTCCGCATGGCAAAATTATTCAAAGCATCTCTTCTTTGTTTTCCCGCCCTCATTTCAAGATTCAGTAATTTCAACTCACCGCTGAGATCAGGAAAGCTCAAGTTTAACTCATTTCCCACTCTTTGTATTGCACTGTCAAGCCCCATCCCGGCTTCTACACACACAACAAGCAGATCCAGGCAGTCGGGCAGGCCTTTTAACATCTTTTCCTTTCTTTTGTCAGTGATCTGTTTGAGCCAGATATCGGGCAAATAAAAAGCCAGTAAACTTCCCAATATGACAATCCCTGCCGTATAATAAGTGGTAAGCGATATATACACTGTTGCTCTCAATATGGTAAATACAGTCAAAAACAAAAAAGGGAGTAATATTTTAGCGCCCCAGAATGCAGTTTCAATATTTTTCTGATGCAGCCCTGCCCTTAAAAATTTTCCCCTGACAATATCCGTGTCGACTGACCTCTTGCCAAGGAATACTTTATTCACAGAACCAAAAAAGGATGACAACAGTTTTGAGCCCCGACCGCTGGTATCTTTTTTAGCCAGCATTATTTCAGACTGATCATCATACTCGCCTTCATATTGATCATATCCTGACTGTTGTATTTTTTTGATCATATCCTTTTTTTCATT
>JAHOYS010000073.1 GCA_019038815.1 Desulfobacterales bacterium
CAGAAAGCAACCCGCCTGGATCAGGTACCATCTTAAAAAATACTTGCCCAATTGTCGTTTTTTGAGGTATAGATATTAAAGAAAATAACACAAAATAGTAGATAATTAATGATCTCAATGACGAAATTTTGGAGATAAACACTGAAACGAAAAATTTATAATAAGTTATTGCTATGGAAAAAAGATCAAAGACGCAAGCCGTTGCTGCTTCAGGGTGCGCGTCAAGTCGGCAAGACCTACCTGGTGGAGGCATTTGGAAATAAAGAATATGCCAATTTTTTCAAATTCAATTTTGAACAAGACTCAGGCTTAGGAGAGTTATTTAAAAAGAAGTTAAACCCTGAAAATATTATTGAAAATTTAAGCCTGTATTCAGGCAAAAAAATATCCAGCCGGGACACCTTGATTTTTTTTGATGAAATCCAGGCTGTTCCACAAGTTCTGACAAGTTTAAAGTATTTCCATGAACAGGCGCCCGAGTATCATATCATTGCAGCCGGCTCATTATTAGGGGTCAGCGTAGCTAAAGACAGCAGCTTTCCTGTCGGCAAAGTGAATTTTATGATGCTCTATCCCATGTCTTTTAATGAATATTTAATCGCTTTTGGTGAAGAACTTCTGGCGGATAAATTACAATCAAAAAAAGACAATGAACCTTTGCTTGACATAATACATGAAAATTTATTGTCACATTTTAAAATATATCTCTATCTCGGTGGCATGCCCGAAGTCCTTAAAGAATACAAAAGAAGCCGTGACATTGTTTTGGTGCGGAAAATTCAAAATGAAATATTAGAGGCTTACTCCAGGGATTTTTCAAAGTATTCAGACAGATTACAGGCAATCAAAACATCTGAATTCTGGCATTCCATACCCCGTCAGCTGGCAAAGGAAAACAAGAAATTCAAGTATAGCCAGGCGCGTAAAAATGCCAGAGCATCAACATTTGAGCAAACGATCGTCTGGCTCAAAAAGGCCGGTTTGATCAATATCGTTTATAACATCAGCACGCCTAAATTGCCATTGTCCGGTTATGCTGATTATACAAAATTTAAAGTGTACCTGCTTGATTCAGGTTT
>JAHOYS010000235.1 GCA_019038815.1 Desulfobacterales bacterium
GTGATCCGCCCCGTCGACAATCCGGTTCATGAAACAGGAGGACTGGCGGTACTGACAGGGAATCTTGCACCCGGTGGTGCCATTGTCAAACAGGCTGCTGTTGCCGAGGACATGATGAAACATAAAGGCCCTGCCAAAGTCTTTGACAGTGAAGAAGAAGCGGTCACGGCAATTATGGAAAGAAAAATTATTAAAGGGACCGTCATTGTCATACGGTTTGAAGGGCCCAGAGGGGGACCCGGTATGAGAGAAATGCTGTCTGCCACGTCAGCCGTTGCCGGGACAGGCATGGACAAGGATGTTGCCTTGATCACTGACGGACGTTTTTCAGGAGCGACCCGGGGGGCTGCCATCGGGCATATTTCACCGGAAGCTGCGGCAAAAGGTCCCCTTGCCATTGTCAAAGATGGAGACATGATTGAAATTGATATTCCTGCAAAGAAAATAAACCTCAAACTGTCTGACAAGGAAATCCAGAAGAGAACCGATAAACTGGCGGAATTTTCCCCTAAAGTAACCACCGGATATCTGGCCAGATATGCAAAAATTGTTTCCAGCGCAGATAAAGGAGCAGTTTTTCCAAAATAACTTTTATTAACCGCACTAAATCTTAAGGAGGATTTTTCATGAAAAAACTTTTAACTTTTATGCTGGTTGTTGTTACGCTGTGTTTCTTTTCCAGCAGTGTCCTTGCTGCCACAAAAATCAAGCTTGGTGTTGTCACCAAACCCGGCAGTGCCCAGAATATTGTTGCTGAAAAGTTCAAAGAATTAGTTGAACAGCGCTCAAACAAAAAATTTGAAGTCAAACTATATCACTCTGCATCCCTTGGAAATGAAACTGAAATTCTTCAGCAGGTTCAGATGAACACCATCCAGATGGCCATTGTCACAGGCGGCCCGTTTGATACCTTTGATCCCATTACACGGGTTGTCAACTATCCGTTCCTTTTTAAGGACAATGCCCAGGCAGATAAAATCCTTGACGGTCCTTTAGGAAATCAGATCCTCAAAAGTCTTGAAAGTTCCGGTTTCAAGGGCTTGAGTTTTTCTGAAAACGGGTTCAGGAACCTGAC
>JAHOYS010000321.1 GCA_019038815.1 Desulfobacterales bacterium
GTGGTTATTTCCTTGCCGATAAGACTTATTGACTGGGCATTATTTAACGAGGATTGATAAAGCCCCAGGGTTTCCAGTTGAGTATTCATATTACTCAATTGTTCAAGACTGGAGAACTGGGCAAGCTGCGCTGTAAAATCCGTTCCGTCAAGCGGATTGAGAGGATCCTGATGTTGAAGCTGGGCAATCATCATTTTAAGAAAATCATCTTTCCCCATCGTGCTCGACGTCAGAGTTTGCAGACTTCCACTGCTGCTGCCGATTATACCTTCTATACCTGACATTTAATATCCTCCTGATTCCCGGCCTGGCCGGAATCGTTTAAGCAAACAAACTGACACGCCCGCCATGATCATCACTCCAGCCGAGTGGGATTTCTTCCTTAAGCGATATGGGATCGTGGTTCACAGAATCTTGTTCCGTCCCATGGCCTTCCTGGTTTCCGCCCCACTTTCCTCCTTCTTTAAATAATGTTTCATTCTGTCCTGATCTATAATTAGCGCCATAATTAGCACTATCTGCTTTTTCCTGAACAGATACATTTATGGTATCCGCAACCAATCCGTGATTGCGAAAAGCGCTTTTGAGACTTTCCACATTTGACTGTAATATCTGCCTGACATCATTGTTTTCAGGCTGAAGCATAACCTGCACTTTATTATTCCTGACAAGCACATCCACATTAAGTGTACCCAGACGGGGTGGATTGAGCGTAATTCTTACTCTCCCAGGCCTCTTCACGCCGGATGCAATCTGGTTGATTAAAATTCGTGGTTCTATGACCTGACTTTTTACACTCTCATTAACGGCTGTAGAAGCGCCGCTTGAACGCAAAGCGGTATGATGATATCCTCCGGTAGAAAAAACCCTGCCGGAGGAATGATCCGGTGGCGACGTCTCTCTGTGAAGAATTTCTATCGTTTCTCCACTCTTAAGACCCGGGGGAGTCAGAATGTTTTTAATTTCACTTTTACCGCTATCGTTTTTTGTGAGCACAAAAGCATTATTTTCTGTTTTGTCAGGCGCTACGGCATTCTTTCCTTTCACCGCAACCGTA
>JAHOYS010000218.1 GCA_019038815.1 Desulfobacterales bacterium
TTTGCTGGGAAACAATTCATGATTATAAGAAGGGCCCCTGTGAATTCTGCACAAATGATAAACTGGTAGATGGTGATGGAAATCCAGCCAAGGCACATATATGGGAAATTTATAATCAAAAAACCAAAAAATGGTACCACCTGAACGATCAGGCAATTCCATGGATTGATGGCCGGCTTGTCCGCATGGAGATTGCTATTGATATCACCGAACGCAAGCAGTCTGAGAAAAAATTAGTTGAAATCAATAAAACACTTGATAAAAGGGTTAAAGACAGAACAAATAAGCTGAAACTCTTAAATGACTATCTTGTTCGCTCAGAGGAACAGATACGCAAAGCTGCTGCTTTAGATCTTCATGACAGTGTTGCCCAAAACCTTGCTCTTAGTATTTTTCAATTAAAAAATATGCGGGAACCGGGCACGCAAGTTAATCTGGAAAATATTATTGAAATAGAAAAATCTCTTGAACAGTCTGTTAAAGTGGTCCGCTCTTTGATTTATCAGCTCAGCCCTCCATTTTTAGATGATTTTGAAATAGATATGGCTTTGAAAGCTTTAATTGAAGAATATAATGATAACTACCAGACGGATATAAGCTATATCAAGAATACGAACAGTTCTCTTTTTATGTCTCAAACAGTGAAAGTTACGCTATATAGATCTGTCAATGAGTTAATCGTGAATATGATAAAGCATTCAGGATCAAAAAAAGCTGAAATTGAACTGACAGAAAATAAGAATGATATTTTATTAAGAGTTGAGGATCATGGTGCCGGGTTTGATTTAAATAAATTGAAAAACAAAAACTCTTACGGTTTTGGGATACAAAGTATTTCTGAACGAATAAACAGCCTGGGGGGCAGGATTGAATTCTTTTCACAGCCCGGCAAAGGTATGAAAATATTAATTTTAGTTTCTAAAACATCATAAAAAATATATGTGACGGGAATAAAAAAGGTTTTCAAGCTAAACTCGAAAACCTTTGCTATTTTTTGCTTTGTTGTGGTGCCCAGGGACAGAATTGAACTGCCGACACGGGGATTTTCAGT
>JAHOYS010000106.1 GCA_019038815.1 Desulfobacterales bacterium
TTTTATGAAATATTTATTTCAAATATAAATCAATGAAACAAAGGAGGGCTTAATGAATACAGGCGGACTTGACGGAGGTATTTACAAACCCCTGACAGAGCAGGAAATTGAAATTATTCATGACAAAGCCCTTGATATCCTTGAACAGATAGGGATTGGATATGAAGATGACCTTGAAGCACTTGAAATGCTTGATAAGGCAGGTTGTAAAATTGACTCGAAGGCCTGTAAAATCTTTATTCCTCGTGACCTTGTCACAAAAATGGTAAACCAGGCACCTGGAGAATTCACGCTTTACAGCAGAGATGGGAAAAACGATCTTTTTATTGGCAAAGACCGGGTCTATGCAGGAACAGGCGGCACCACGGTCAGTATTCTTGATCTGGAAACCGGAAAGATGCGGGGAACCCTTCTCAAAGATCAGTACAACATAACCAAACTCGTTGATACTCTAGACAATATTCATTTTTATCAAAGTGCCGTTGTTCCGCTTGATATACCGGGAGAACGCTATGATCCCAACATATTGTTTGCTGCCATGATGGGGACAACCAAGCATATCATGTTTGGTTGTAACTTTCGTTCCGGCCTCAGGGAATCATTTAAAATAGCATCCATGGTAGTCGGCGGGGATGAAACCTTAAGGGCAAAGCCGGTATTCTCCATAGCTGCCTGTGTCATTATCAGCCCATTAAAATTTTGCTCTCAAAGCGTTGCAAATGTTCAGCAGGCAGCAAAACTTGGCATACCCACCACAATAACCAGTGCTCCCATGAGTGGTTCAACCGCTCCCATGACAATGGCAGGCACGCTTTTGCAAACCCATGCAGAGGAGCTTGCAGGCATCACCGTCCATCAATTGACCGTACCGGGAGCGCCTGTTCTGTATGGAGCCCTGCCGGCAAAAGCAGATATGAAAACCATGGGATACCGGGGAGGAGCCATAGAGTGCGGCATGATGCAGGCTGCCCAGCACCAGCTCAGCCAGCGTATTGATATCCCAAATTATGCATCATCGGGATTGAGTGATTCAAAAATACCTGATGC
>JAHOYS010000162.1 GCA_019038815.1 Desulfobacterales bacterium
AACAGATTCAATCAATTCTTCAAAATTTGACATGGCTTTTTTCTCCCTGATGAACGAACGGCCGGTCACAACTTTAAAAAATTTTGCACAAATATTTCTCTGGCTTGTGGTAAACCCTGTGGAATATCCTTTTTTTTTGCTCTTGATTTTCTCAGGATAATCCTGCAAATCCCTTCGGCCATGGGGTCTGTTGATAATATGGGAATAGTAAATCAACGCCCGATCAATCAGGATATAAAGAAATTGAAGATTTTTATTGGGGCCCAGTTGGAGCTTATCTCCGCCGAGCCGGATACCAGCTGTTTTCTTTTTAGCCATCTTTTTCCCGCCGAACAAGGCGGACCCTGCCCCTATAGCCCCTCCTATGGCGGTAAAGACACCAAATGTAATTCCTGCGGCCGCTGTATCAATCACAGCCCCCATGGTGCCGCCAATGACAGCACCTGCTGTTGCCAGCTGTTCCTTTGTCAGGCCAAGGAGCTCCCAGGTCTGTTTTGAAAACAGATCGTGCTTAAGGATTGAATAGTCTGACAGATGATACTCAAAAAGATGATGCTTAAACAATGCCCTGATCTTTTTGAACATCTGTTTTTCCGTTTTCTTGATATGGGCCTGGTATTTTTTATTGAGCCTTTCTTTGATCTCTTCCTGATCAGAAGACGGTGTGATTGTCTCAGACACAAAAAATGAAAGATTTTTCTCAATGGCTTGAACCATCAAGGCAGTCACCAGCTGATTTCTTTTTTGCCAGTCTTTTTTAAACGCCTGGATAACACGGGAAAGCACAGATTCCCATTCCTGGTCAATGGCTTTAAGACTTTCAAGCATCTTAATGCGTTCTGTAAAATTGGCAGTGTTTGAATTAAACACACGAATGGAATTAAAATGCTTTCTAAACTCAAGTTGCCAGTCCGAAGTATAATCTTTCTCATCTGTTTTGGAATTGATAATGGCCATTCTCGCACGGCTTGTAAGCCTTAAAATTTCCATTTCCGCCAGATCATCATCCCTTACCGGCCGGGAACCGTCCACCACATAAATAAT
>JAHOYS010000308.1 GCA_019038815.1 Desulfobacterales bacterium
TGTTGCAGGCAGAATTCCAGGCATTAATCCCGGAAAGCATTAATTCTATTCTGCAGCAAGTGGTATTAGACAGTGTATTTACGGTCTTCATCATTGTTTTCACTGTATCCCTGATAAACCTTGCTTTGTCTGTATGCCTGCCATATAGTATTTTAAAAAACAAAAGCGACTGAATTAAATAGCTCTCAGGATCATGCAAACAATATATCAGAATCCAGCTGACGTGAAATGTCATTAATCTTATTTTAGTTTTGAAAGGTCAATCAAATCTAAGGAGTGCATAATGAAAAATTATTCGAAAGTGATATTATTCGTTATTATAATTTTAGGGTTTTATAACTTTTGTTTAGCAAATCCGCTGTCAAACATCATGTTATTGTTTCAAAGAGACTTGGTGATTGATGTATCCTATAAAAACCATAAAAATCTTATTCCAGGCAGTGAAGTATATTTAGCTGGAGATCTGAAAGGTCAAAAGGTATTAATTGGGGAGGTAAAAAAAGTATCTCTAGGTGAGTCTCAAATGTCTAAAGTTGAAATTATTATTGATAAAAAATATAAAAAAAAGATCTATGAGACCACGCCATTTGTTTTGATGAGCAATATTTTTTCAAAAAATTCAAATGCATATATTGTTGCTGTTTCTTCGTTAGAAGAATCGGATAAAAAACCTTTGACGTCAGGATCTTCAGTGAAAGGAGTTACCTTTTTAGAATACAAAATTGCTACTGCCGGGGAAGAGTTAAACAAAATCATGGATAGTATTAAAAAACAAAATAACGAGCTTGTGAGTCAGTTTGAAAAATATATAGATACTTTTGACACTGAAGCATTCCATAAAAAAATAGATGAGCTTGTTAATCAAATTTCACAATTTTCAACAGAGCAAAAAGAAACCTTTAAAAATGAAGTTTTACCATCGCTCAGAAAAATGTTTGATTCGATAATGGAACAACATGAAGAACAAAATAACATGGAAAAATCAAAGGATTTAGAAAAACAATTAAAGGAAATAGAAGACATGGTTGATGTCT
>JAHOYS010000175.1 GCA_019038815.1 Desulfobacterales bacterium
GCTGAGTTGGCAGCGGTCCCTTTGGGGTCTGGTTGTTTTTTTTAAAAAGAAATTGCCAGGTGGAGAAGATCCCATCTTTTATCGTCATTGTAAGCGCCTCTATATTTCCCTTGAATTTACCATTTTGATATTGCGGGGAAAGTTTGATTTTATCTGTTATTTGCGAGTTTGACAATCCAATAGCTGTTGAGGATGAATAGGTAAGCATCATGATAGCTGCTCCTGTAAATAGTATTGTTAGTATGGTAGTTCTAATCATTAGTTCGTTAAATTCCAATAATATTAAAATGAATGTTCATTTATTTATCTATTAAATTTTTTTAAAGTTTTATCGCATCCCATGCCAGTGTAAATGCGGTTTCAATATTCTCATCGTTCATGTCAAGATCCTGGCAAACCCTTGCGTTTGAAAGTGCCACAATGGGATAAAATATAAAGGCCGTTAAAATGTCAAAATTTACATTTTTAATAATTTTTTGTTCTATCCCCCTTAAAAGGACATTGATAACCGGATCAAAATATTTTTCAATTTCACGTTTATCCACAAGAGATTGATACGGGGAGTTTGAAAATTGTTCGGTGTATTGAAAATAATCAGGATGCTTGGCAATATAGTTAAACATTTTAAACCATACGTTTTTCAATATATCCCTGATGGGAAGGCTGTCATCAAAATTTTCATGAATCACGGATCCAATATTTTTTTTGATTTGAATATAGGTTGAAATCAGAAGCTCTTCTTTGTTTTTATGATAAATATATATCGTTGCAGGAGAAATGCCTGCTTGCTTTGCAATTTTAGACACAGAGCTTGCAGCAAAGCCGGTTTCATTCACAAGTTTTATTGTCGCTTCAAACAATGCTTCCTGTTTTATGTCATCTTTTATTCGCATAAAGTCAAAATAAACGATCATTCACTTAATGTCAAGTCGGAACCTACACTTTTTGTCAATTTGATAACCTTTGAATATTTGTTGCCGACAACACATCACATGTTTTTGGGAATACCTTTGGCATCCCAGCCCCTTATT
>JAHOYS010000332.1 GCA_019038815.1 Desulfobacterales bacterium
AGGGGGGTATCCATTTCACTGGCCTTGATGCCCAGCATCAATAATTTTCTTGTATGGCACAGGTGGAATACATACCGCCTGTTCTAAAAGCCTGTAAAATAATAATCCTCTCACTCTCGATGTCCGGCGGTTAAACCGAAAAGTGTATTCATCAAGATAGTAGTCCAAATGTTTTGAGCTCACTGCCCCTTGGTGGGTGCTTAACAGTAAGCGTTTCAACAAAGATGCAATTCTATGAACACCAGGCAAATGCACATGTGCGGGGTTACCACTTTGGGAGAGATTGATTTGCTTGTGTATATATTCATGATTCTGTAGCGTATTGTAACCTTTCCAACAATCCGTAATGACTGTCGAACGCGTTTGAACATTTTCACATATAAATGGAATCAAACTTTCTCCGCTCATATCAGATATGCACTTCATCCTAATTCGCCCAAATCCTTTAGGGTCATGAACTTCAACAGCAATCACTACTATATTTTTTCTTCCAGCACCTCGACCTCGTTTACCACCTTGTTCTTTGCCTCCAATGAGAGTCTCATCAACTTCAACATTTCCCATGAGAGGATTCCTGCCAGGCCGAATCATAGCCCGGCGCATCTTATGAAGCCAACTCCAAGCTGTTTGGTAACTCCTCAAACCAAGGATTCGCTTAAGTCCAAGAGCGCTTCCCCCAGATTTTTGACTTGTAATATACCAAATTGCTTGAAACCAGAGCCTAAGCGGCTTTCTGGTTCCTTGAAAAATTGTTCCAGCAAAAACAGACGTTTTGTGCTTGCAGGTAGCACATCGGAAAAGCCCCGTTTTCATTTGCCATGCCTTGTGCCCATTGCACAATGGACAAGTAAAGCCATCAGGCCAACGGAGTTTCTGTAAATAATCAAGACAAGCTTGCTCTGTTGCAAACCAAACGTCGAATTCTTGTAATGTTTGCGGGTAATCAATTCCGGCAATTGGATGGGAACCAAAATAATTCATGCCTCATTATAGCATTAGGCCAGCGAAGTGGATACCCCCCTT